>NZ_JAAKEE010000070.1:0-9381 GCF_011038995.1 Adlercreutzia sp. ZJ242 | reverse complement strand
CTCGGCGGCTGCGGGCGCGGCGCCGGCGACGGCCTCGCCCCCATCGGGCGCGGCCTTGCGGGCGCGGGTGCGCGTCGCCTTGCGCAGAGACGCCTCCGGCGCCTCGGCAGCGGCCCCGTCGGCGCCAGCAGGCGCCTCGGACGCGGCCTTGCGGGTGCGCGTCGCCTTGCGCGCAGGCTTCTCGGCCTTCTCCCCGGCGTCAGCGCCGGCGGCCTTCGCCTCGGCAGCGTCATCCTCCGCCTTCTTCGCGCGCGTGGCGCGGCGGCGCACGGGCTTCTCCTCGGCAGCCGCCTCAGGTGCAGGGGCGGGCGCTGCCGCCGTCTTCGTCTCTTCGACTTCGCTCATTTACTGTACTTTCTCCCAGTCTGCGAGGAACGCCTCAAGCCCGCGGTCGGTCAGCGGATGGGCGACCATCTTCTTCAGCACGCCGAAGGGCACGGTGGCGATGTCGGCGCCCATGAGGGCGGACTGCGTCACGTGGTTGGCGCTGCGGATGGACGCGGCGATGATCTCGACCTGCTCGCCGTTCACGGTGTTGGCCGTGAAGTCGTAGTTGTTGATGGCCGTCACGATGTTGGCCACCTGGTCGAGGCCGTCCTCGGAGATGTCGTCGAAGCGGCCCACGAACGGCGAGATGTAGCGCGCGCCCGCGCGGGCGGCCAGGATGGCCTGCGGCACGGTGAAGCACAGCGTCATGTTCACGCGGATGCCCTCGTCGGCCAGCGTGCGCGTGGCCGCGAGGCCCTCGACCATGGTCGGGATCTTCACCACGACGTTGGGGGCGATCTGCGCCAGCTCGCGGCCGTCGCGCACGAGCTCGTCGCGCGTCATGGCGACCGACTCGGCCGACACGGGGCACTCAGGCCCCACGATGTCGCAGATGCGCTTGATGTGGTTGTGGAAGTCGTCGAGCTTGCCCCCGATGCGCGCGTAGAGCGTGGGGTTGGTGGTCACGCCCGCGAGCGCGCCCCAGCTGGCTGCCTCCTCGATCTCGGCGAGATCGGCGGTGTCCAGAAAGAACTTCACGTGGTCCTCCTCTTTCAGATGGCTTGGATGGTGCGAACGTGCGCGGATGCGCACGTGTCCTGACTTGGCTTTTGCGGAATTGACGGGATCTCCTCTTGGGGATGCTTCCTCTGCAGACGGCACGAAAGCCGCCTTGCCGCGAATGGCCGGGGGTGTGCGCCTGCGCGGATGCGCGCAAAGCGCCCGGACGGGCGGGCAGATGAGCTTCTGTGCGGGGAAATTGAAACTGCGCCCATGTTAGCGCATGTTTTCGCGCAGTTCAAGCACGGAATGCGCCGCGCGGGCAAAGGAGCGCGAAGAGCGCAGAGGAAGAGCGCCTGGCTTTCCACGTCCGTCGCAACCCGTTATGCCTGCGGGCGTCAACCTTGGCGGGAGCTTCGCCCCTCCCCCCTGTCATCTCGGGCGGAGCGCTTGGGCGGAGCGCCTGCAGGGCGCGAAGGCGAAGGGTCCGGCCGCGGGCGCGGCATGCCCGCATGCGGCGCTCAGCCGCCGCTAGAGCTCGAGCGTGCGGAAGAAGCAGCTCTCGGCTCCCGTGTGGCACGCCGGGCCTGCCGCCTCCACGAGCGCGAGCAGGCAGTCGGCGTCGCAGTCGTAGCGAATCTCCACCACGCGCTGGGTGTTTCCGCTGGTCGCGCCCTTGTGCCAGAGCTCCTGGCGGCTGCGCGACCAGAACACCGTCTCGCCTGTCTCGCGCGTGAGCTCAAGCGACGCCTCGCTCATCCACGCCACCATGAGCACCTCTCTGCTGCGCACGTCCTGCACGACGCACGGGACGAGGCCCGCCTCGTTGTAGGCGAGCTGGGAGAAGTCGGTGATGTCGGGGGCGTCCATGCAGCCCGCTCCTTTCCTGCGCACGCGCGCGGCGCATGCGCGCGCCTGGCGCCGCTAGAACGACGCCTTGTGCAGCATCTCGCGCATGCGCCGCGCCGCGCCTTCGTTCATCTTCGGAATGAGGTTGTCCAGAAGCTCGAGCATCAGCCCCTGGGCCTCGGGGACCATGCCCTCGAAGCGCAGGACGTCGGTGTCGTGCGCGCAGTTCACGTGGCAGGTGCAGGTGAGGTGCTCGATGAACGTGCGGATCTCGCGCGCCATCTCGCCCTCGGTCGGCGCGGCCCACGTGCCCGCGGCGATGTCGCGCGCGAGCGGCCAGGTCTGCGTCGGCGTGAGCGTGACGATGAGGATGTCGCTCGGGTTCGCCGCGCTGAACGCGCGCGCCGAGGCGATGGCGTTCTCCTCGCCGCGCCCCGCGCCCGCCATGCCCGCGAGGTAGAAGAACGTGAAGTCGATGCCCGCCTCGTGCAGGCGCCGCCCCTGCTCGACGATGTCGGCTGCGGTGTGGCCCTTCTCCATGAACTCAAGCGCCTCGTCGAAGCCGCTCTCCGCGCCGATGGTGATGCGGTTGACGCCGCGCGAGGCCAGAAGCGCCAGCTCCTCGTCGGACTTGCTCGCCACGTCCACGATGCGGCAGAAGCCGCCGTAGCTGTTCACCGTGGGAATGCGCTCCTCCACCATGTCGAAGATCTCGATGAGGCGGTGCGTGGGCAGCGCGAAGGGGTTGCCGCCCGTGAGGTAGATGCGCCTGGTGAGCGCCGTCGCCGTGCGCGCGATCTCCTTGATGTCGGCTTTGACCTCCTCTTCCGGCGACGCCGCGAACGGCACGCCGTTGAAGATGTCGCAGAAGTGGCACTTGCCGTGCGAGCACCCCGTGACGACCTGCAGCATGGGACACCCCAGATCATGCGGCGGCCGATGCTGCGGAGAGGAGATGTGGGACTTGATGTTCTGCTGGGCAGACATGGCGCTTTCCCCTTTCGAGACCTGCTGAAACTCTGCCCCTCATTGTATCACGGGGCACCCGTCGGAAAGCAGCGGCGCGACGCCCGCCGCCACGCTCGGGCTACAGGCGCACGGGGCTACAGGCGCACGGGGATGCCGCAGGAGCGCATGTGCTCCTTCACCTGGCGCACGGTGAGCTCGCCGAAGTGGAAGACGCTCGCGGCGAGCACGGCGTCGGCCTCGCCCTCGATGATGCCCTGCGCGAAGTGCTCGAGCTCGCCGACGCCGCCCGAGGCGATGACCGGGATGTCCACGGCGCGCGCCACGGCGCGGGTGAGCGCGCAGTCGAAGCCGTCGCGGCTGCCGTCGCGGTCCATGGACGTGAGCAGGATCTCGCCTGCGCCGCGCCGCGCGGCCTCCCGCGCCCACTCGACGGCGTCGATGCCCGTGGCGGTGCGCCCGCCCGCCACGTAGACCTCCCACTTGTTGGGGCTGCCCGCCACCGCCTTCGCGTCGATGGCGCACAGGATCGCCTGCGTGCCGAACGCGGCGGCAGCCACCGTGATGAGCTCGGGGTTCTTCACCGCCGCCGAGTTCACGCTCACCTTGTCGGCGCCGGCGGCGATCATGCGGCGGATGTCGGCCACGCTGCGGAAGCCCCCGCCCACGCAGTACGGCAGGTGCAGCTCCTCGCTCGCGCGGCTCGCGAGCTCGACGGTGGTGGCGCGGTCGTCGGAGGTGGCCGTGATGTCGAGGAAGATGACCTCGTCGGCCTTCTGCTCGTCATAGGCGCGCGCAAGCTCGATGGGGTCGCCCGCGTCGCGCAGGTTCACGAAGTTGACGCCCTTGACCACGCGGCCGTCCTTCACGTCCATGCAGGGGATTACGCGCTTAGTTAACATGGGAAATCTTCCTCTTCCGCTGATGGTCTTCCTGAGCCGACGGAGGCGACGCGGAACGGAGCTCAGTCGCTCAGACAGTCCTGCTCGCACGAAAGCGCCGCCGGCGCTTTCGGCTCGTGCGGAACTCGCTTGGTGAGCACCGTTCCGCGTCGCCTCCTGGCACTGCCAAAACGCGCCGCTACTCGCCGCTTGCGGCGGCGCAGGCCGCCACGCCCTCCTCGACGGTGAGCGTGCCCTCGTAGATGGCGCGGCCGGCGATGATGCCCTCGACGGCGTGGGCCACGGGCGCGAGGCGCTCGACGTCGGCCACGCTGGCCACGCCGCCGCTCGCCACCACGGGATGCCCGAACGCCTCGTGCATGAGCACGTAGGCCTGCGGGTCGAGGCCGGTCTGCATGCCGTCGCGCGCGATGTCGGTGTACACGAGGTGCTCGTAGCCCACGTCGGCCATGCGGCGCGCGAGCTCGTGCGCCGCGATGCCCGAGCCCTCGCACCAGCCCGACACGGCCACCTCGCCGCCCTTCGCGTCGATGCCCGCCACGAGCGCGCTCCCGCCGTACGCGGCCACCGCCTCGCGCGCGAACGCCGGGTCGCGCACGAGCGCCGTGCCGAGCACCACGCGCGTCACGCCCGCCGCCATGAGGCGCTCGACGGCGGCCATCGAGCGCACGCCGCCGCCCACCTCGACCTTCAGGTTGGTGGCGGCCAGGATGCGCTCGATCACCTCGACGTTGTCGGGGTTGCCCGACTTCGCGCCGTCGAGGTCGACTACGTGCAGCCAGGCGGCGCCTGCCGCCTCGAACGCGCGCGCCTGCGCCACGGGGTCCTCGTTGTAGACCGTGACCTGGGCGTAGTCGCCCTTCGCCAGGCGCACGGCGCGCCCGCCCAGAATGTCGATGGCCGGAAGCAGAAACATGGCCCACGTCCTTTCGCTAGATCTCGCCCACGATGCGCACGAAGTTCGCGAGCACCTTCGCGCCCGCGTCCGAGCTCTTCTCGGGATGGAACTGCACGCCGAACACGCGGTCGCGGTACTGCACCGCGCACGGGAAGGTGACCGAGTGCGTCGTCACGGCCACGGTGGCCGGCGAGTCGGGCGCCACGTAGCTGTGCGTGAAATAGAAGAACTCCCCCGGCTCGACGCCCGCGAACAGCGGGCAGGAGAAGCCCGGCCGGCCGATTTCGCCGGGAGCGGGAGCGCCATGAGGCACGGACCCCTCGCCGGGGGCGGGAGCGGTGCTCACCAAGCGAGTTCCGCACGAGCCGGAAGCGCCGGCGGCGCTTCCGTGCGAGCAGGACCGTCCGAGCGACTGAGCTCTGCTCCCGCCCCCGGCGACCCCGAGCGCGCCCGCGCCTGCCGGAACGACAGCATTCCACCCCACATGAGGCACCTTGTAGGCGCGCCCCGCGGCGTCGACGCGCGGCATCCTCCCCACCACGCCGGGCAGGATCGCAAGCCCGCGCGGGCGGCGCGGCTCCTCGTCTTCGCCAACCTCGGGCGCGCCTTCCTCGCCTTCCTCGAACATGAGGTGCTCGCCCAGGCAGATGCCGAGGAACGGCACGCCGGCGTCCACGCGCGCGCGGATGGCCTCCATCTGCCCAAGCTCGGCCATGGTGGCCGCCGCGTCGCCGAAGGCGCCCACGCCCGGCAGCACGATGGCGTCGGCGCGCGCGATCACGTCCACGTCGTCGGTGATGCGCGCGTCGCCGCCCACCGCGGCCAGCCCGCGCTCGACGCTCTTCAGGTTCCCCTTGTGGTAGTCGACGACCGCTATCACAGCGCCCCCTTGGTCGAGGGCAGCGCGTCGCCCACGCGCGCGTCTATCGCGCACGCCTGGCGCAGCGCGCGGCCGCACGCCTTGAACGACGCCTCCACCAGGTGATGCGCGTTCTCGCCCGCCAGCTGGCGGACGTGCAGCGTCACGCCGGCGTTGGCGGCCAGCGCGATGAGGAACTCCTTCGCAAGCGACGTGTCGAAGGTCCCCAGCAGGCAGAGCGGCACGTCGACGGCGTAGTGCAGCTGGCCGCGCCCCGAGATGTCGCACGCGGCGAGCACGAGCGCCTCGTCCATGGGCAGCAGCTGCGAGCCGAAGCGCGTGATGCCGCGCTTGTCGCCGAGCGCGCGGGCGATGGCCTGCCCCAGCACGATCCCGGTGTCCTCCACCGTGTGGTGCGCATCGACCTCGACGTCGCCTTTCGCCCGCACGCGCAGGTCGAACAGGCCGTGGCGCCCGAAGGCGTCGAGCATGTGGTCGAAGAACGGCACGCCGGTGTCGACGTCGACGGCTCCCGTGCCGTCCAGGTCGATCTCGACGCTGATGTCGGTCTCCTTGGTGGTGCGCTTCACCGTTGCGGTTCTGCTCACGATCGTCCTCCCCTTCCGTCGGCCTCAGGGACGCAGCGCGAAGTCGCGCAGGTTCCTCAGGAACAGGTCGTTCTGCTCGGACGTGCCGATGGTCACGCGCAGGCCGTTCTCCAGGTACGGCGCGCTGCTGAAGTCGCGCACGAGCACGCCGTGGGCGTAGAGGTACTCCCACGCCTCGGCCGCGTCGGCGATCTTGAAGAAGATCCAGTTCGAGTCCGACGGGTACGGCGTGACGCCCGGCACCTTGTGCAGCGCCTCCATCATGCGGGCGCGCTCGGAGATGATGGCCTCGATGCCCGGCTCGAACTTCGCGCGGTTGGCGAACACCACGCGCGCGATGGCCTGCGACACCACGTCAACCGAGTAGGGCTGGCGCACCTTGACGAACTCGCGGATCACCCCGGGGTTCCCGAGGATGTAGCCCACGCGCACGCCCGCGAGCGAGAACGCCTTGGAGAACGTGCGCAGGATGACGAGGTTCTCGTGCGCGGCCAGCTGCGGGCGCATCGTCTGGCGCGAGAACTCGAAGTACGCCTCGTCCACCATCACGAGCGCGTCCGTGGCGCCGAGCAGGCGCTCGAGGAACACCGGCGACGCCATGAGGCCCGTGGGGTTGTTGGGGCTCGCCACCACCATGTAGTCGACGTCGCCCTGCGCCGCGCGCGCGAGCACGGCCTCCTCGTCTATGGAGTAGTCGGGGTTGCGCGGGATGTCGACCACCGTGGTGTTCGTGAGGCGCGCGTTGGCTGCGTACACCGAGAACGTCGGCGGCAGGTTGAGGAACGTGCGCCCCGGGCCGCCCCACGCGAGCGCCAGGTCGAACAGAAGCTCGTCGCCGCCGTTGCCCACGAGCACCTGGTCGCGCTCGAGGCCGTTGGCCTCGGCGATCATGTCGCGCAGCTCGTTGGCGAGCGGGTCGGGGTAGCGGTTGAACGCCGCCTTCTTCACCTCGCGCATCGCCTGCTTGCGGATCTCGGGGTCCACGTCGCGCGGGTTCTCGTTCGCGGAGAGGAACGCCTCGGCGGGCAGGTACTTCGGGTCGTAGGGAACGAGGCCCTGGAGCTGCGGGGCGGACGCGCGCACCTTATTCATCGGCGGCCTCCCCTTCCGCAGCCCCGGCGGCCTGCGCGGCGTCGGCGGCAGCAGCCCCGGCGGCCTGCGCGGCGTCGGCGGCCTCGAGCGCCTCCACGCGCAGCGCGACCGACTCGGCGTGCGCCCACAGGCCCTCGTGGCGCGCGATGCGCATGGTGGCCTGCGCGTCGTTTCTCAGCGCCTGGGGCGAGAACTGGATGATGGACGACTTCTTCACGAACTCGTCCACCGAAAGCGGGCTCGCGTAGCGCGCCGTGCCGCCCGTGGGCAGCGTGTGGTTGGGGCCCGCCACGTAGTCGCCGAGCGCCTCGGTGGTCCACTCGCCGAGGAAGATGGCGCCCGCGTTGCGGATGCTGCCCAGGTAGCTCATGGCGTCGGCCACGTGCATCTCGAGGTGCTCAGGGGCGATGACGTTCACGGCCTGCAGGGCGGCCTCCATGCTCGGGCAGACGGTGATGAGGCCCTGCCCCTCGAGCGAGGCGCGCGTGATCTCGGCGCGCGTGGAGCGCGCGAGGTGCCCCTCGATGGCGGCCTCGACGGCGTCGGCGTACGCCTCGGAGAACGTCACCAGGTAGCATGCCGCGAGCGGGTCATGCTCGGCCTGCGCCATGAGGTCGATGGCCACGAGCGACGGGTCGGCCGTCTCGTCGGCCACCACGCACACCTCGGACGGGCCGGCGATCATGTCGATGCCCACGTCACCCGAGACGATCTTCTTGGCCGCGGCCACGTACGCGTTGCCCGGGCCCGTGATCTTGGCGACCGGCTCGATGGACTCGGTGCCGTAGGCCAGGGCGCCGACGGCCTGCGCGCCGCCCACGGAGTAGATCTCGGTCACGCCCGCGATCTTGCACGCCGTGAGGATACCCGGGTCAAGCGTGCCGTCCTTCGTCGGCGGCGTCACGCACACGATGCGCTCGACGCCCGCCACCTTCGCGGGCAGCGCGTTCATGAGCACGGTGGAGGGGTAGAGGGCGCGCCCGCCCGGCACGTAGATGCCCACCGACTCGAGCGGCGTCACCTTCGCGCCGAGGACGGCGCCGTCGGCGCGCGCGTAGATCCAGCTCTGCTGCACCTGGCGCTCGTGGAAGTCGCGGATCTGCGCGGCGGCGTGCTTGAGCGCCTCCACCGTGGCGGGCGCGACGTTCGCCTCGGCGGCCTCGATGGCCTCGGCCGGCACGCGGAGGTCCTCGACGCGCACGCCGTCGAACTTCTCGGTGAAGTCGCGCAGGGCCGCGTCGCCGCGGGTGCGCACCTCCTCGATGATGGACGTGGCGGCCTCGAGCGCGCGGGCGTTGAAGGCGCCCGTGCGGTTGATGAGCGAGCTGGTGAACGTTTCGTCTGGGTTGAGGATGACGCGGCGCATCATGGTGATCTCCTATCTCTGGCGGCAGGCCCGCGCGGGCGTGCCCGGTGTCTTGCTCTGGGGCTACCCGACGGATGCGGCGGGTGCCGTGGATATCGCGGACGCCGTGGGCGCCGTGGGTGAGACGGCGCTGCCGAGGGGCTTTCCCGCGATGGGCTCGTACGTGCTCTCGTCGGCGTGGCGCTGCAGCGCGCGCGCCAGGGCCGCGACGCGCTCGTCGGTGCGGAACGCGCACGTGTTCGCGAAGAAGCGCGCCGTGGAGGACAGCACCTCCTCCACGACCACCAGGTTGTTCTCGCGCAGCGTGGTGCCCGTGGCCGTGATGTCGACGATGCGCTCGGCCATGCCCGTGAGCGGCGCGAGCTCGATGTTGCCGTGCAGCTTCACGATCTCCACCTGCACGCCGGTCTTGGCGTAGTGGGCGGACGTGATGTTGGGGTACTTCGTGGCCACGCGGATGGAGCCGAGCTTGCGGTAGTGCTCGTCGATGGCGCCGCTTGCGCCCGCAGGCTCGGCCACCACGAAGCGGCACTCGCCGAACTTGAGGTCCACGAGCTCCACCACGTCGGGCGACGCCTCGAGCAGCGAGTCCTTCCCGCAGATGCCGCAGTCGGCGGCGCCGAGCGCCACGAACACCGGCGCGTCGGAGGGGCGCACGATGATGAAGTCCACGCCCGGGTTGCTGATGATGAGCTGGCGCCCCGGGTTGTCGAGCCCCGCGGTGTCGAGCCCCGCGGCGCCAAGGCACTCAAGGGCGTCGGCAGCCAGCGAGCCCTTCGGCACGGCGATGCGCAGGGGGCGCGCCGTGCGGCTCGCGGCGGCGGGCGCGGCAGGGGCGGCGGTCGTGCGGCTCG
>NZ_JAAKEE010000069.1:0-9673 GCF_011038995.1 Adlercreutzia sp. ZJ242 | reverse complement strand
AGCGGCCGGGGTCGACGGACGGCCGCAGGGCGGCGCGGCCCGCGGCCCGCGCGCAGGGCGGCGGGCGCGCGCAGGGCGTTCGCGCGCCTTCTCGCCGCCGGCGGGCGCCTCGCCTCCGGCTACTCCTCGGGCTCGACCAGCGTGTTGTAGAGCTCGTAGAGCTCGGGGAAGGTGCGCTTGATGCTCACGGGCCGAAACGTCTCGCGCTCCACCGTGCATGCGGTGACGTGCCCGCTGACCAGCGGCTTGTCGTGCGCGGGGTCAGCCCCTTCGCGGTAGACCTCCTGCAGGTAGGTGGTCTTGGTGGGCGCGCTCCTCACCACGCGCGTGACCACGAACGCGCCCTCGCCGTAGCGCAGCGGCTCCCCGTACTGGATGTCCACGTGGAAGATGGGGCACATGTAGCCCGCTTCCTCGATCCGCTCGTAGGGAAAGCCGACCTTCTCCAAGAAGTCGGTGCGCGCGTCCTCGAAGTACAGCAGGTAGTTGGCGTGGTACACCACGCCCATCATGTCGGTCTCGCCGTAGCGCACCTTGATGGGGGTTCGAACTTGCATGAGTCTCGCTCCGTTCCTCGCGTCGTCCCTCCCATTATGGGGCAAGGCTGGGCTTTTTCGGCGCACATTTCGCTTGGGAGGCGGGTGGGGAGGAGGGGCGCGCCGCACCAGCGAGCACCCGCTCGCTCGTGACGGCGAGGGCTTCGGCGAGTTCGCGCTCGTCGGCGCCGCGGGCCTCGGCGAGCAGGCGGAGCGCCTCCTCGAGCTGGGCGCGCCACGCCGCGGCCGACCACGCCTCGCCCGCGCGGGCGGGGGAGTCGGTCTCCAGCAGCAGCTGCTTTGCGGGGATGGCGCGCGCGTAGGCGCGCCCGCGCTTGCCGGCGAGCATGCGCGGCCCCACCGAGAAGAGGCAGCCGGCGCGCACCGCGCGGGTGAGCTCGTCGGAGGTTCCCGAGAACCAGTGGAGCACGCAGGCGTGCTGGTCGAGGGCGCCTGAGCGCTCGAGCGCGTCGAGCACGTCGCTCGCCGCGCGCACCGCGTGCAGCGAGATCACCTTGGATGATGCGCCGGCGTCGTCCCCCGCCGCGCTCCCGGCCGCCTTTCCGCAGCATGCCGCCAGCGCGCGCTCGAGCGCTGCGCGTTGGCGCGCGCGGCGCTCCTTTAGCCCGCGCTCGCCCGCGAAGTCGAGCCCGACCTCGCCGATGAGCCGCGCCTGGCGCGCGAGCCTCTCGAACTGCGCGACCGCCGCGGCGTCAACGCGCCCGTCGGCCACCCACCACGGGTGCATCCCGAGCCCCACGCGCACGTTCGCGCTCTCCGCCAGCAGCTCGCGTGCGGCGACGTAGCCGGCAGGCGTCACGGTGCACGAGAGCGCGCGCACGCCGAGCGCCGACGCGTCGCGTGCGAGCGCCTCGGGGCTCGCGGCGAAGTCCACATGGCAGTGCAGGTCGTAGAGCGCGGGGCTCTTCGCAGGGCTCACGGGGCCTCCTTCGGTTCGTGTTCATTTGCTAGAGGTTGCAGGGCTCGTCGCCTTCCCATGATACGATGCTTCGGGTTTGCCTCAAGACGCGAAAGATGGTTTTCACCGTGGATATGATCGTAGAAGTTCTGAAAGCGCTGCTCATCGGCATTGTCGAGGGCGTTACCGAATGGCTGCCCATCTCGTCGACGGGCCACATGATCCTCGTTGACGAGTTCGTCAAGCTGCAGGTGAGCCCCGAGTTCCTCGAGCTGTTCCTGGTGGTCATCCAGATCGGTGCCATCTGCGCGGTGCTCGTGCTGTACTTCCACAAGCTCAACCCATTCTCCACGCGCAAGACGCCCGCCGAGCGCAAGGGCACGTGGCGGCTGTGGGGCATGGTGGTGATCGGCTGCCTCCCCGCCGCGGCCATCGGCCTTACGCTCGACGACTTCTTCAACGAGTACTTCTACAACGCCTGGACGGTGGCGATCGCGCTCATCGCGTACGGCGTGGTGTTCATCCTGCTCGAGCGCCGCAACCGCCGCCGCGAGGAGGCCTACCTCGCCTCCGTGCGCACCGAGCGCCCGCGCGGCCGCCATGCGCGCGTCGAGGCTGCGGCCCAGCTCGCCGACACGGCCGAGGACGTCGAGGCGGCGCTGTTCAAGGTGCGCACCGTCGACGAGATCGACTGGAAGACGGCGCTCAAGATCGGCTGCTTCCAGATGCTCGCGATCATCCCGGGCACGAGCCGCTCGGGCTCGACCATCATCGGCGGCATGCTATGCGGCTGCTCGCGCACGGCGGCGGCGGAGTTCACGTTCTTCCTGGCCATCCCCGTGATGTTCGGCTGGGGCTGCCTGAAGGCGCTCAAGTTCATCGTCGGCGGCCTGGTCATGAGCGCCACCGAGATCGCGGTTCTGCTGACGGGCATCGTGACGGCGTTCGTGGTGTCGGTGCTCTCCATCAAGTTCCTCATGGGGTACATCAAGAACAACGACTTCACGGCGTTCGGCGTCTACCGCATCATCGTGGGCGTGGTGGTGCTGGCCTACTTCGGCCTCAAGCTGGCAGGCGTCCTGTAAGGCGCGCCCGCGCAGGGCTTTGACGAGAGACGCGAGGAGGACCCGGGAACGGCAGGTTCCCGGGTCCTCCTTTCGCTATGTACCTTCGCGCGACCGCGTCTGCGTGCCCGCGTGTTTGCGCCCTGCGCCCTACAGGCGGTCGGCGAGCTCCTTCACCAGGCTCTCGGTCTTGTCCCAGCCCAGGCACGGGTCGGTGATCGACTTGCCGAACACGCCGCCGTCGACGGGCTGGTTGCCGTCTTCCAGGTACGACTCCACCATGAAGCCCTTCACCAGGCCGCGGATGGCCTCGTTGCGGCGGCACGAGTCGAGCACCTCCTTGCAGATGCGGAACTGCTCGAACGGCCGCTTGCCCGAGTTGTCGTGGTTGCAGTCCACGATCACGGCGGGGTTGCGGTACTTCTCGGACGTGTACGTCTCGGTGAGACGCTCGAGGTGCTCGTAGTGGAAGTTGGGGTACGTGCGCCCGTCGAGCCCGATGTAGCCGCGCAGCACCGCGTGCGCGAACGGGTTGCCCGGCGTGGACACCTCCCAGTTGCGGTAGATGAACTCCTGCGGGGCCTGCGCCGCGTAGATGGAGTTCAGCATCACCGACGTGGAGCCGGCCGTGGGGTTCTTCATGCCCGCCGGCACCGAGAGCCCCGAGGCCACCAGGCGGTGCTCCTGGTTCTCGACCGAGCGCGCGCCCACGGCCACGTAGGACAGCAGGTCGAGCAGGTACTGGTAGTGCGCCGGGTAGAGCATCTCGTCGGCGGTGAACATCCCCGTGCCCTCGATCACGTGCAGGTGCATGCTGCGGATGGCCTTCACGCCTTCGAGCAGGTCAGAGGGCGCCTCGGGGTCGGGGTTGTGGAGGAGGCCCTTGTAGCCGGTGCCCTTGGTGCGCGGCTTGTTGGTGTAGACGCGCGGGATGATGATGATCTTGTCGTCGACCTCCTCGGCGAGCTTCGCCAGGCGCGTCATGTACGCGAGGACGGAGTCCTCGCGGTCGGCCGAGCACGGGCCGATCACCAGCAGCTTGCGCGCGTCCTCGCCTGAGAGCACGCGTGCCACCTGCGCGTCGAAGAGCTCCTTCTTCTTCGTGAGCTCAGCTGACAGCGGCATCTCCTCGCGGATGTCCTTGGGGATGGGCAGGCGGCGCTTGAAGTTCATTGCCATGGGTGTTGCCTTTCCTCGCCGGGGCGCCTACGCGCTCGGCGTCTCCTTCATAACCTTCAGAAGCGTCTCGTAGATCTCGCGCAGCCCCTGGTCGTACAGGGGGCCTTCGCTGTAGGCGCTGATGCGCTCGAAGATCTCGCCCTCGCGCGCGGGGTCGTAGAGCTTCATGCCGAGGGTCGGCTTGAGCTCGCGGATGGCCAGGGAGTGGCCGGCGCGCTCGTTGATGAGCGCCACCAGCTGCCGGTCGATCGCGTCGATCGCGGCGCGGTGCGCCTCGAGTTCCATGCGTGCGTGGCTCGTGTCAGGCATGGTTCGTTCCTTCCTTGGGTTCAAGCGGTAACGAGAAACGGCCCCCGCCAGGCGAGGGCCACTCGTGTGGTGCCATGATAGCAAAAGGCTTGTCCGGGGCGGCGAACTTTTTCGCCCCGCCTCGCGGTTTTCCGCTTGCGGCCGGCTGTGAATGAAGCGTGATGTTGGGGTAGGAGGTGATGAGGAGTTCAACCTGTCAATCCCGATTATGGACATGGGCTGAGAAGAATGGGGAGTTTATCGAAGAGACGCGATCTACCGCGTTGCCGAATCCAACTGTCGCAAAATTTGCGACAGTTCAACTGAAGGGCGATCGGGAGGTGAGGCGCGATATTGAGTATTACAACCTCGACGTGGTCATCTCCGTCGGCTATCGCGTGAAATCCCAGCGAGGTGTTGAGTTTCGCCGCTGGGCCACAGACGTGCTCCGCAGGTACGCCGTCTCGTCCGCGGTGCGTGCCATTTGGTGTGATTCTTGGGCACGCTGGGGTTGTAGCGCAAGCACCGAAAAAGCTGACGTTGCTCGGCAGAGCGTTCTTCGGGTCGTTACTCGATCATGGGGGTTTGGCCGTACTTGCTCAGTTCGGCTATGTCGTGCATGTCGTGCTTGACGAGCAGGGTTCCTCCGGCTTTGCCGTTCGCGTTGGCAAGATGCGTCCAGCCGACCTCGTTGCCGTCCGAGTCGGCTTTCCTTTGCGCGTGCGGCGCCCGTTCGCCACAGGCATCCTTATGAGCATTCTTGCATTATTTGGCCCCGAAAGCCCTCGATCCCCTTTTGGCAGTCACGAAGAACGTCATGGACGCGGCATCCTCTGCGATGGGCACGCTTACGCGATTTGCGCGCTTTCCGAAAAGTTCGATGCCCCAGTCGGTGTCGAAGGTGGGAAGCGACGATGACCTCACAACCTCGAGATAGTCGTCCATTCCCTCTTGGTATATGAACCGCGCATGGGGCATGTGGTCGGGGCAGACATTGCCCCAAGACCCCAGAGCTTTGTAGACGAGGAAAACCCCGGTGTCGATCTCGTCAAACGTGACCGATTCCTTGAGCGCGAAGGGATGGGCGGGCAGAACGGACACATGAAGGTGCTCCGTGCCGAGCTCCCTGCACTCGAGATCGGGGTCATCGAGCTTGTGGGTGAGGATGATGTATTGGAACCGGTTGTCTTTGAGGCCGGTTATCAGCTCGCCTTCGTCTTCCTGGGTTACCTCGATATGGGCCGCAGGGAGATCCTTCAGCATCGCGCGCTTCAAAACGAGGCCCGGAGCTGGAGCACAGGTGCCGATGCTCACGAGGGTGGAGCCGTCCTGGTTGGCGCGCACATGCTCGACCAGCTCGTCTTCCAAGGCCAAGATCCTCTTCGCGTACTCGACGGCCATCTCTCCGTTCCCGTTGAGGCGGAGGCGGTTCTTCTCGCGAGTGAAGAGCGGCACCTCCAAGAGCTCTTCGAGCTTTTGTATGCTGCGCGTCAAAGTAGGCTGGGTTATATGAAGCTTCGAAGCCGCTTCGGACAGCGTCTGATATCGGGAGATTCCCACCAATTGCTCAAGAAGGTAGAGCTCTATCACGAAGGCACCTCGAACAGGACTTGTTCCGTCGTCCAGCCAGCCGTTCGCATCGTCTGGCTATAAGCATGACGCATAGTCCAAATCGCTCTATCGAAACTATACGCCGTGCGTATACCACTATACCTGATTTCGATTTCACAGGCCGCCTCGCATCTCCTATTCTTGAGAAATCACCGAGTCGACGACAGAAGGAGATGCCGATGGAATACGCGACTCTGCCCAATGGCCTGAAGATGCCCCTTGAGGGATTCGGGGTCTTCCAAATCCCCGATCTGAAGGAATGCGAGGACAGCGTCTACGCTGCGATCAAGAACGGTTATCGGCTCATCGACACCGCCTCCGCCTACGCTAACGAAGAGGCGGTGGGCGCCGCGGTCAAGCGAGCCATCGAGGACGGCATCTGCACTCGCGATGAGCTCTTCGTCACCACGAAGCTCTGGATCCAGGATTACCCGGATGCCGAGCGAGCCTTCAGCCTGTCCCTGGAGAAGCTCGGCATGGATTACGTCGACCTCTATCTCCTGCACCAGCCCATAGGCGACTACTACGCAGCCTGGCGCTCGCTTGAGGAGATCTACCGGTCGGGCAAGGCGAAGGCCATCGGCGTCTGCAACTTCTACCCCGAGCGCATCACCGACCTGTGCCTTCACGTGGACATCAAGCCCATGGTCAACCAAGTGGAATGCCATCCGTTCTTCCAGCAGAGCGAAGCTTTGAAGGCGGCGGAAGAATTCGGGTACACGCTAGAGGCTTGGGGCCCGCTTGCGGAAGGAAGCCACGGCATCTTCACCCATTCGGTGCTTACCGCCATAGGGGAGAAGCATGGGAAGACGGCGGCCCAGGTGGCGCTTCGCTTCAACGTTCAGCGCGGGATCGTCGTCATCCCCAAGTCCGTTCACGAGGAGCGCATCGAGGAGAACCTCGACATCTGGGACTTCGAGCTCACTGACGAGGACATGGAGGCCGTCGAAGCCCTCGACCTCGGCCATAGCGAGATCATCGACCACAACGACCCCGCCACCGCCAAGTTCCTGAGCTCTTTCAGCATCCACGACTAGGCTCGCTGCTATCCACCAAGATCGAGAAGGAGAACATGATGACCCGCATCGCCGATAAAGCCGAGTTCGAGAAGGAAGACACCTTCGGGATCGGCGCGCCCAACGAGATCTTCGCCCAGTATTTCGTGGGCGACTCGTTCCTGAAGCCGCTCAACGAACCGGGCTCCTCTCCCGTGTTCGTCGCGAACGTGACCTTCTCCCCGGGATGCCGCAACAACTGGCACATCCACCATGCGAAGGAGGGCGGCGGCCAGATGCTCCTTTGCACCACGGGCGAGGGCTGGTACCAGGAAGAGGGGAAGGAGGCCGTGAGCCTCACCCCCGGCACCGTGGTGGAGATCCCCGCCAACGTCAAGCACTGGCATGGCGCCAAGAAGGACAGCTGGTTCTCCCATCTGGCAGTCGAGATCCCGGGCGTCGATGCGAGCAACGAATGGTGCGAGCCTGTGACCGACGAGGTCTACGAGGGTCTCGAGTAGCTGATCTTGACGAGAGCCAGGAGCGGTGAACATGACCGAGAAAGAAAAAGTCCCAAGGTAAAGTCTTGGGGCTGGAGGCTCGGAAGGCGAAACCCGGAAAGACCTGGGTTTTTATGGCGACGCAGGAAGCAGGGTCGCCGACATGAAAAGCTCTCGCGGCCCTTGCGCACATGCGGAATTACACTAGCCTGACAAGCGTCGCCGACGATCGAGGCCAAAGCAACAGCAGCTCCACAGGGGGTTCTAAATCCCGGACTGGCGTGGTAGAATTCAATCACAGAGAAGCCGACTTGGGTGGAACAAAGCTGGGTCCCCGAATGGGGGTAGGCATCCTCGGATTGCTTAGAATTCCCTTGCTCCTGGGGTCGGCTCTTCTGCTGTCTGGCGGCTTTTCTTCTCCCTCGACTTGCGCTTGGAGAGCTCGGCTCGCATGCTGTCGATGACGTGCTCGGGGTCGCGGCGGATCTCCTGGAGCATTAGGTCGATGGCCTGCTGGGAGTATCCCCAGCTGGGCTGCTCACCGCCGAGGGACAGGTTGTACGAGTAGGCGTCGTTGCCCTTCATGTTGTAGAAGTCTACGAAGATGCCGAAGTGGAACGTGTTGAACTCCTTCGCCTCTCCCTTCACCAGGAGCGTGATCCCCTTCTTGGCAACATACATGGGCTCGAGGTCAATCAGCTTGGTCCCAGATGGCCCTTCGCAGCCACTGCATCACAACATCACCATCAGTTGATCTGCGCTGATCCCGCGCATCCTGATAACGCATTTCGATTAATGCATTGACAGATTTGAATATATAGATATACTGGCTTCAACGTATTGATGTTTGTCTATGAATAGGGTAGCGAATGGAAGCAATCGGAACATTTTTGATGGATCAAGTGCTCAAGATGCAGTGGCTATCCGATCTGGTGGCCATGCTCGTCGGCGCTTTCGGGCTGGATGTCGCCTCCCAATGGGGAGGAACGCTCCATTTCTTCATCTACGACACCATCAAGATCGTCATCCTCCTGTGCGTGATGATCTTCATCATCAGCTACATTCAGAGCTACTTTCCGCCCGAGCGCAGCAAGCGCATACTCGGAAGGTTCAAGGGCATCTGGGGCAACATCGTCGGAGCGCTCCTCGGCACGGTGACGCCGTTCTGCGCCTGCTCTTCCATCCCGCTGTTCATCGCATTCACCCGTGCGGGCCTCCCGCTCGGCGTCACCTTCTCGTTTCTCATATCATCTCCCATGGTGGACATAGCCTCCATCATCCTCATCATGAGCATCTTCGGGCCTCATGTGGCGGCCATATACACGATCGTCGGGCTCGCCATCGCCGTCGTCGGCGGAACCATCATCCAGCACCTGAACATGGACGACCAGGTTGCCGACTTCGTTCGCGGGGAGGCGGTGCAGGCCGGTCAGGCCGAGGTCATGACGAAGAGGGAGCGCGCGTCCTACGCGCTCGGCCAGACCGGCGAGACGTTCAAGAAGGTGTTCCCGTTCATCCTCGTCGGCGTCGCTATCGGTGCGCTCATCCACAACTGGATCCCCCAGGGCATCACCGAGGCCGTCCTCGGCGACGGCAACCCGTTCGCCGTGGTGCTCGCAACGCTCATCGGCGCGCCCGTCTACGCCGACATCTTCGGCACGATCCCCATCGCCGAGGCGCTCTTCGGCAAGGGCGTGGGGCTCGGCACCATCCTCGCGTTCATGATGAGCGTCACGGTGCTCTCGATCCCGTCGCTCACCATGCTCTCGCGCGTGGTGAAGCCCAAGCTGCTCGCCACGTTCATAGGTCTTTGCCTCATCGGCATGACCATAAGCGGATACCTCTTCAACTGGCTGCAACCCCTATTCGTGTAAGGAGAAGAAAATGGGTTTGTTCGGAAAGATGTTCGGCAAAGGCAAGGAAGAGAAGAAGAGCTGCTGCTGCGAGATGGAGATCGTGGAGGCGCCCGAGGGCGAAGAGACGACCGACGCCTGCGGCTGCGGACGCGGCTGCGAAGCGCCATTCGGCGACGCGGTCACGCTCACGGTGCTCGGTCCCGGATGCAAGCGCTGCCATGAGCTCAACGACAACGCGCTCGCCGTTGCGGCCAAGTCGGGCAGACAGGTGAACGTGGAGTACGTCACCGACCCGATCGCCATAGCCGAGGCGGGCATCATGTCCACGCCCGCGCTCCTCGTGGACGGCAAGGTGGTTTCCCAGGGCAAGGTGCTCACGGCTTCCGAGATAGAGGGGCTGCTGTAGCTGCTACGGCGACCGGGAAGGAGCGTGCCGATGAGCAAGAATAACGTTCGCGCTTGCGCTCATCTCCCTGGCCGTTGCCGCAGCCACGTCCAGTTTGGCCTCTGGCGAGGCGTTCGCTGTCATAGTTGGTCCGCTCATCGAGGTTCCTGCACTGATTATTTCCAATTTTCAGCCGCATCGATTTCGTAGCGAGCAACACCCGATTTCAGGACGAGCCGCATAACCTCCAACACCGCGATTTCAAGCAGAGCCACGCTTCCTATACTCGACTGGCATTGCCAACCAGATCGAGAAAGGAAGGTTCATCATGGCAAAGCAC
>NZ_JAAKEE010000068.1:0-11349 GCF_011038995.1 Adlercreutzia sp. ZJ242 | reverse complement strand
CCCGCCGCGCTCCCAAGGCCGCCTGCGCCCGCCGCGCTCCCGGGGCTCGCCGCGCGCGCACCCGCAGCCGCGTCGCCCGCATAGGGGTCCCCCGCTTGGGCGTACTCCCCCACGAAGCGCGCCGCGCCCGCGTCCTGCCCGTTGAGCACGCGAAACGCCGCCACCGTGTCGCGATAGCGCGCTGAGAGCGGGTTCATGATGGGCATGTCGAGCCCCGCGCCGAACGCCGCCGCCAGAAACGTGGCGTTCAGCAGGTTGCGCTGGGGCATCCCGAAGCTCACGTTCGACACGCCGAGCACCGTGCGCACGCCGAGGCGCTCCTTCACGAGCGTCACCGCGCGCAGGACCTGCGCGATCTCGGCCTGGTTGGTAGCCGCCGCCATGACCAGGCAGTCGATGGCGATGTCGCAGCGCGGGACGCCCGCCGCCTCGGCCGCGCGCACGATGCGCTCGGCCACGCGCAGGCGCCCCTCGGCCGTGGGCGGGATGCCCTCGTCATCGAGCGTGAGTCCCACGAGCGCGCACCCGTAGCGCTTGGCGATGGGCAGCACCGCCGCCAAGCTCGCGCGCTTGCCGTTGACGGAGTTGATGAGCGGCTTGCCCGCGTACCCGCGCACCGCCGCCTCCACCGCCGCCGGGTCGGACGAGTCGATCTGCAGGGGCGTGGTGACGGTGGCCTGCAGCGTCTCCGTGACCGCGCGCAGGACCGCGGGCTCGTCGATGTCGGGCAGGCCCGCGTTCACGTCGAGGATGTCCGCGCCCGCATGCTGCTGGGAGACCGCCTCGCCCACCACGTAGTCGTAGTCGCCCGCGCGCAGGGCCTCCTTGAGCTTACTCTTGCCCGTGGGGTTGATGCGCTCGCCGATGACGGCCACCTGCGACGCGCCTGCGGGGAGCACCACCGCCTCCTGGGCGCTCGTGACCACGAACGCCTCCTCGGCACGGCGCGGCGCGGGCTTCCGGCCCGCCGCCAGCTTCGCCAGCTCGGCGACGAACGCAGGCGAGGTGCCGCAGCAGCCGCCCACGATGGAGGCGCCCGCCGCGATGAGCGACTCCATGGCGCGCGCGAAGTCGGCGGGATCCACGTCGTAGGCCGTCTCGCCGTCGATCAGGTGGGGCAGCCCCGCGTTGGGCTTGGCGATCACCGGGCAGCGGGCGAACCGCGCGATCTCGCGCACCGCGCCGGCGAGCTCGGCGGGGCCCAGCGAGCAGTTCACGCCCATGGCCGCCACGCCGAGCGAGGTGAGCGTCGCCGCCGCGACCGCCGGCGTGGTCCCGAGGAACGTGCGCCCGTCCTCGCCGAAGGTCATGGTGACGAACACGGGCAGGTCGCAGCCTTCCGCCGCCGCGAGCACCGCCGCCTTCGCCTCGCGCAGGTCGGTCATCGTCTCGATCACGATGAGGTCGCAGCCCGCCGCGTCCGCGGCGCGCACCTGCTCGGCGAACAGGTCGTACGCCGCCTCGAACGACAGCGTTCCGAGCGGCTCTAAGAGCGCGCCCGAAGGCCCGATGTCGCCCGCCACGTAGCGCGCGCCGGCCGCCCGCGCGTTCTCGGCCGCGGCGGCGAACACCTCGGCCACCGTGGCGCGGCCCTCGAGCTTGAGCGCGTTGGCGCCGAACGTGTTGGTGGTGACGAGCTCGGCGCCCGCCTCCACGTAGGCGCGCTGGATGCCCGTGATGGCGTCGGGATGAGTGAGATTGAGCAGGTCGGGGAGCTCGCCCGAGTCGGTGAGGTGCGCCGCCTGCAGCATGGTGCCCATGGCACCGTCCTCCACGAGGAAGGCGCGTCCCTCGAGCACCTCTTTGAGGTGGGCGTCCTTGATGCGAAGCTGGTTGAGGTCAGCGGCCATGGCAGGTCCTTCCTTGGGCGTGAAGCGTGCAGACGGGCGCGAGGCGGCAGGTCGCGCAGCTGCGCGCCGAGGGGACGGGTACGGCGGGCCCGCCCTCGGGAGGAGCGAAGGCGCGCGGGGCGCCTTCGGCGCATCCGGCAGATTCGGGCTCGGGCTCGGCAGAGTCACGCGGGACGCCCTCGCCGCGGGGCCCTCCCGCCGCATCGGCGCAGTAGAGCCCCGCCACCGCCGTGATGCTCTTCGCAGGCACGAGCAGATCCCCGCGCGTCACGGAGATGCCGAGCGCGCGCCCCGCGCCGAGCGCGTCGAGGAAGGCGCGCTGGATGCCGAGCGGCAGGTCACCGTAGCCGGGACTGAAGCGCGCGCCGGCGCGCAGACCGCGCATGCGGGCACGCTCCTCCACCAGGCGCGAGAGCTCGTTGGCCGCGTCCTCCACGAGCGCCGAGGCGCAGGCGTCAACCAGAAGCCCGTCGGTGGGGTTGAGCGCGGCCTCGCGGCGCAGGATCGACTCGCTGCCCAAGCCGAGCGTCACCGCCATGAGCACCACCTCGCACGCGCCCGCCAGATGATGCGCCACGTCGTAGCCCTCAAGCTCGAGCGCGCAGCCGCGCAGGCGCACGCCGCAGGGCGCGCCCTGCTCATCGCAGGCAAATGACTCCAGGGGGAAGGCGCGCGCCATGCCCGAGGGCGCCATGCCCTCGCACAGCGCCGCCGCACGCTCAAGGCGCGCTGCGAGATCGGGGCCGAGGTCCTGGCCCGCATGCCCCAGGTAGCTCAACGCCTCCGCCACGTCGACGCGGGCCTCAAGGCGCATGCTCACGCCCCGCAGAAGCCCGCTTGGCGCAGCGCCCGCGTCGTCGACTCCGCGATGTCGGGATGGTTCATCGAGTACACGTGCACGCCCGCCACGCCGTGCGCCGCCAGGTCGACGAGCTGCCTGCACGCGTACTCCACGCCCGCCTGGCGCAGCGCCGCGGGGTCGTCCTCGTGCTTCGCCAGGAGCTTGATGACCGGCGAGGGAAGCGACGCGCCGCACAGAAACACCATGCGCGAGATCTGCGACTTGCTCATGAAGGGCATGATGCCGCAGGTGATCGGCGCCGTGACGCCCGCCGCGTCCGCCGCGTCGAGGAAGCGGTAGATGCACTCGTTGTCGAACGCGAGCTGCGTGACGAAGAAGTCGGCGCCCGCGTCCTGCTTCGCCTTCAGGTGCTCGATGTTGAGCGCGTCGTCCTCGCAGGTGATGTGCCCCTCGGGGTAAGCTGCGGCGCCCACGCAGAAGCCCGCGTCCTTGAGCAGCGGGATGAGGTCGGCCGCGTAGCGGAAGCGCGAGGGCTCCTGGCCCTCCGTCAAGTCGCCGCGCAAGGCGAGCACCGTGGTGACGCCGCGGGCGCGCATGTCGGCGACGGCCGCCTCAAGCGACGCGTCAGTGGCGCTCACGCAGGTGAGGTGCGCGACGCTCGGAATGCCGAGCTCGTCTTGGATCATGGCCGCGATGGCCGTGGTGGCCTGGCCGTTGCCGCTGCCGCCCGCCGAGTACGTCACCGAGATGAAGTCGGGGGCGACGCGCGCGATGCCGCCCGCCACCTCGCGCGCGGCCTCGAGCGTGAGCTCCCCCTTCGGCGGGAAGATCTCGAACGACACGGGGCAGGCGCGGCTTTGGAATATGTCCTTTACGTTTCTCATGCGGATCATTATACGGTGACCGCACGCGAGCGCATGCCTTCGCGCCGCATTGCGGATGCTTTGAATTTGCGAAAGCGTGCGTTCTGTTTCACCGATGGCTCACGCGCGCTCAGGCTGCCCGTGGCGCGCCGAGCGGCGAAAGGCGCGCACGCGCAGGAAGCTGCCCTGCGGGACGGGCGCGTCGAGCCCCTCGGCCTCGAAGCGGTAGGCGCTGCACGAGCGGTTGGCCACCGGCACGGGGACGGGCGCGGGGGCCGGGTCGTCCTCGGTCGGGTCGGGCAGCCACGTGAGGCTGCGCACGCGCACGGTGCGGACGGGCGCGTGCGGGCTCAGCACCTCGAGCTCGTCGCCCTCCGCGAAGCGGTTGCGGCAGCGCGCGAGCAGGCGGAAGGGGGCGGTGCCCTCGCGCGCGGACGCGGCCTCGGCCGCGGGCGCCGTCTCGCGCGCGGCAGCTGCCGCGGCCGTGCCCGCAGCCTCGCAGCCCGTCACGTCGGCCACGTGCATCGCCTCCTGCTCGTAGCCGTCGTAGGCGCACGCCTGCTCGGCCTCGCCGAAGTAGAACCCCGTGCCGTACGGGCGGTGCGACACCGCGTAGAGCTCGGGCATCACCTCGTCGGCGGGCGCGCCGTCGAGCGCGCGGCGATAGGCACCCACCACGGTGGCCACGTAGAACGCCTTCTTGTTGCGCCCCTCGATCTTGATCGAGTCCACGCCCGCGCGCGCGAGCGCATCGAGGTGCTCGATCATGTTGAGGTCCTTCGCGTTCATGATGAACGTGCCGCGGCCGTCCTCCTCGATGGGGAAGTGCTCGCCCGGGCGCTTCTCCTCCTCAAGCGTGTAGCTCCAGCGGCACGGCTGCGTGCAGTGGCCCCTGTTGCCGCTGCGCCCCGTGAGGTAGCTGCTGATCAGGCAGCGCCCCGAGACCGCCATGCACATGGCGCCGTGCGCGAACGCCTCGATCTCCAGGTCGGGCGGGGCGTCTTGGCGCAAGCGCGCGATGTCGCCGAGGCTCATCTCGCGGGCGCACACCACGCGCTTCGCGCCGAGGGAGTGCCACACGCGCGCGGCGGCGGCGTTGGCCACCGACGCCTGCGTGCTCACGTGCAGGTCCACGTGCGGCGCATGCTCGCGCGCGAGCGCGAACGCGCCCAAGTCGCCGATGATGAGCGCGTCGACGCCCGCCGCGTCGAGCGCGCGCAGGTAGGCCGGCAGCGCGTCGATGTCGTCCGGGCCCATGAGCACGTTGCAGGTGACGTGCACCTTGCACCCCGCCGCGTGCGCGAACGCCACCGCCTCCGGGATGTCGGCCAGCGCGAAGTTGGCCGCGCGGGCGCGCATGCCGAAGCGGTCAGCCGCCAAATACACTGCGTCGGCCCCGAAGCGCACCGCGGCGCGCAGCTGCTCCATGCCGCCCGCCGGCGCCAGAAGCTCCATGTTTCTCCTCTTCGCATTCATAGTGCGCCTATGATAGCAGCTTTTCCGCGGCCGGCCCCTCGGCTGCGGCGACGCAGCCAGCGAAGCCCGCCGCCGCGGCGACACAGCGGGGCCCAACGCCGCCGCGACGCAGCGGGACGTCGCAAGCACAATCGGCCCCTCAAGCGTGGCGCAGCAAAGCGTCCCGCCCCCTTCCGCAACCGGGTCAACGCGCTACCATGTGTAAGATGGCGAGAAACACGCGATCTGATACCAAGCGAGGCCCCGAATCAGCTTAAATGTCATCCAGGGCAAACACTGACCAGGGGTTTTCGACAGCTGCTCGACTATCGGAAACGCTGGCGACGCGAGCGATCCCCCAAAGCGGTATCAGATCGCGCATTTCTCGCTACTTCGCAAGCGAAAACATGCAGGGAGGGACGCCCATGACCAAGCATGGCAACATCGACGCGCTGCCCGAGGCGCAGCGCGAGGCCATCGTCACCGCAGGCGTGGAGGCGTTCGGCCGCTTCAGCTACAAGGACGCCCGCACCGAGGACATCGCCCGGCGCGCGGGCATCTCGAAGGGGCTTCTGTTCTTCTACTTCCGCAACAAGCGCGAGCTGTACCTGTACCTCATGGACTACCTGATGGAGAAGGCGACCGAAGTCGTGGTGGACGAGCGCTTCTGGGAGATCGACGACTTCTTCGAGCTTCTGCGCTACACCGTCAGCCAGAAGAGCGCCGCGCTCAAGCGGTTCCCCTACATGCTGGAGTTCACCCTCCGCGCGTTCTACCCCAGCCACCGCGACATCCGCGACGTGATGAACCGCTGGAACTGGGAGCAGGTCGACGTGCTGACCGACCGCTACTTCTCCCACGTGCGCCGCGACAAGTTCCGCGCGGGCATCACGCCGAACCGCGTCATGCGCATGCTCATCTGGATGGGCGACGGCTACCTGCACGAGAAGCGCGCCCTGCGCCAGCCCATCGACGTCGACGACCTGGTACGCGAGTTCGACGTCTGGCTCGACATGACGCAGCTGTGGGCCTATCGGCCAAAGTTCGCCGAGCGCCCTGCCGACGGCTTAGACGGAGTCTCGGATGACGACCTTGCCGACGGCTCGGGTGAAGCCTTGGACGACGGCCCCGCTGCCGGCTTGGGCGCTGACCCGGACGACAACGCGGACGGGATTCCGGGCGCTGATCCAGACGACGGCCCCGCCGCCAGCTCGGGCGCCTGACCCTGGCGCCGGGTCACACGCTGAGGTCGCGCCGCGCGAAGGCCGCAACGCCCGCCGCGAAGAGCGCCGCACCCGCCGCCGCGAGGACAAGCGCGCCCGCCACGGCAGCCGCCTCCCCCGCCACCAGCCCGTACGCGTCGTAGAGAGCGAACGGCGTCACGTCGCCGAGAAGATCGAGGCCCTCGCCCACGCCCGCGGCCATCTGCATGAGGTAGAACGCCAGGCACGCCCCGCCGCCTACGCCGAGCGCCGCGCCCGAAGGCGCGAACGCGCACGCCGAGGCGAACACCACGCCCGCCATGAAGAGCCACAGCCCGAAGAGCCCCGCGTTGGCGCGCACGAGCCCCGCGACGTCGAGCTCCCCGGGGAACAGCGCCTCCGAGCACGCCACCTCCGCGACGGTGGAGAGCACCAGCAGCGCTGCGAGCAGCAGCACGATGGCCGCCGCGAAGCTCGCCGCAAGCCGCACGCGGCTCATCGGCAGCGCGAGCAGGCACGCCAGGGAGCCGTGCTCGGCGGGGCGCACCACCGTCCTGCTCACCATCATGATGACGAGCACAAGCGGGAGAAGCGTGAGTATGAGCCCCTGCAGGTAGTTCAGCAGGAAGTCCGTGAGCGTGGTGGCCGCCGTGGCCATGCCGAAGGCGGCGAAGAGCTCAGGCATGGCGGCCATCATGGCGTCGAGGCTCTCGGCGAGCGACGGATCGAACAGGTAGACCACCATGACCGCGTAGAAGGCGATCACGACGAAGAACGCGCCGACGGCGGGCGCGTTGGCGCGCAGGAGGCGCCCTATCAGCGTTGCGCTCATGAAGCCCTCCCTTCCCCGGACGACGACGGGGCCGCGCGGTCCGGCGCAGGGGCGGAGGCGTCCCCGGAGGCGTCCCCGGAGACACGGGCGAAAGCGCCCTCGGAAGCGTCTCTGGGAACGCCCTCGGAGGCGCGATCCGGCGCAGGGGCGTCCTCGGAAGCGCAGGCAGCCCGCGCGTCCCACGAGCGCCCCACGTTGCCCGCGCCGTAGAGGTGCGCGAGCGTCTCCTCGAGCGTGAGGCTCGCGGCAGGCGCCTCGGACACGAGGCGGCCGCCGCGCACGAACAGCACCCGGTCGCAGGTGCGCTCCACCTCGCCGAGCAGGTGCGACGAGAGCAGGATGGTGGCGCCGCGGCGCTTCTCGGCGCGCACGAGCTCGACGAAGCGCTGCTGCATGAGCAGGTCGAGGCCGCTCGTGGGCTCGTCGAGCAGCAGCACGCGCGGCGCGTGCGCGAAGGCGGCCACGATGCCCACCTTCTGCTTGGTCCCCTTCGACATGCGCCCGATGCGCGTGCGCACGTCAAGCTCGAAGAAGTCGGCGAGCGCGCGCATGCGGCGCCGCTGCGCCTCGTCGGCGCCGCGCATCCGCGCCACGAACGCGAGGTAGCGCTTCGCCGTCATGTCCTCGGGAAGCGCCAGCTCGCCGGGAAGGTAGCCGAGCGCCTCCTGGATGCGCGCCCGGTCGGAGAAGCAGCGCCGCCCCTCTATGCTCACGCTGCCGGCGCCGGGGCGTATGAACCCCATGAGCGCGCGCATGGTCACCGTCTTGCCCGCGCCGTTCGCGCCGAGGAACCCCACCGCCTCGCCGCGCGCGACCGCGAACGTCACGTCGAACACGCCGCGGCCCCGCCCGTAGTCCTTGGTCAGGCCGCACGCCTCTATCACCGCAGGTGGTGCGCTCATAGCGCCCTCCCTTCCCCGCCTTCGGGAACGTCTTTCCAAGCTTCAGCTTACGCCGTTGACCCGTTTGGGGAAGACCCCTCGGCGAAAAAAGGCGGGCGACCCCATGGCCGCCCGCCCGAAGGAGGGGGATGCGCTCGCACGAGGAGCACTTTCGTGAGTTCTTGCGGACCCGCGCGCTGACGCCCAAGCCCGCAGGCGTCACGTCGCACGCCAACGCGCCTAGCGCGCGGCTGCCTGCGCCCTCAGGGCGCGCAAGGCGTCGGCTGGCACGTACGTCACCACGGCGCCGAACGCAGCCAGCACGAACAGCATGACCGCCACGAGCGGCGACGCGTCGAGCACGTGCACGCCCACGCCCACGATCGCCCACAGGAACACCGCCTGCATCACGCCGTCAGCGTAGCGCGAGCGCATGAAGTAGCCCAGGAGCAGCACGCCCGCCGCCAGAACGAGCGTGGAGAGCTCGCCGGCCAGCGGCACGCCCTCGCCCGCCATGCGCGTGGCAACGTGCGACGCGTTGGCGATGACCGCCACGGTAGTCCATGCCGCATAGAGGGAGATCGGCGCCCAGACGAGCGCAGCCATCGCGCGCTCGCGCAAGCCCGCGCCCGCCGGCGCGCCCGCGCGTCCCGCCGCGGCGTCACGGCGCACCGCGGCGTAGAGCGCCGCCAGGTCAACCCACAGCGCCGCGATGACGACGAGCGCAACAGCCGTCTGCCCGAAGTGGAAGAGCGCGAGCCACGCCACGTTGAGCGCGCAGCTGGCCACGAACAGGGCGGTCGCGCTGCGGCCGCCCGGGATGCCCTGCACGCCAGCCGCCCCTCCCCGGCCCGCGCGGCCTGCGCGGCCCGCGCGCCTAGTGCGCGTCGCCGGGCTCGTGCCCCACGTGGCGTACGCGAGCCACGCGAACAGCGCCAGGTAGATGGCGCCCCAGATGGCGAACACGTAGCCCGCGGGCGTGAACCACGCGAACACCTGGTTCGACATCTCGCTTGAGGTGGTGCCGCCGAGGCGCAGCGCCTCGAAGAGCCCGTTGCACAGCACCATGACCGCGTACGCGACCCACATGGCCGCCACGGAAGGCGTCAGGTAGCGGCGCACCCCGCGCAGCCACCGCGCCGCACCCGACGACGCGCGCGCCTTCCCCCGTGATGTCTTGCTGCTTCTCATAAGGCAACCTCCTTCGCACTAGGCGCCGAGGCGCCACGTCGTCTTGACTCAGACTCCCAGTGTAGAGGCGGCATGTGGAGGACGGAAAACGGCCCGCCCTCAGCCAGAGGGCGGGCCGTCAACGAAACCCAGCAAGGGGGATGAGGACGTGCCTTCCTCCCCGTATCGAAGCGCAGCGAAGCCGGCGTCACACCGCGCGCCTTCAGCGCCACGGGCGACAAGCGCGCCGGCGCTATCCCGCATACGTGACGCGCGCGCCCTGCGGCGTGTCCTCGATCACGAAGCCCAGGCCGACCAGGCCGTCGCGCACGCCGTCGGCGAGCGCCCAGTTCTTCTCCTTGCGCGCCGCCGCGCGGGCCTCGAGCAGCGCCTCCACCGCCTCGGCGGCGTCGTCGCCTGCGAAGCCCGCCAGGTCAGCCGCGAGCGTCACCACCTCGGCCGGGTACGCCGCGACCGCGTCCGCCTCGGCCGCCTTCGTCACGTCGACGCCGAGCACGCCCATGAGCTCGACCACCGCGTCGCGCACGCGCCGCACGATCTCGGCGTCCGCCGCGCCCACCGTGGCGTTGCCGAGCGCTGCGTTCGCTTCGCCCACCAGGCCGAACACGGCGCCGAGCGCCTCGGGCGCGTTGAAGTCGTCGTCCATCGACTCCGTGAACGCCGCGCGGGCCGCCGCCTCGGCCGCCTCGAGCGCCGCCACGTCGAGCGCGCCAGCGCCGGCGCCGGCGTCCGCCGCGGCGTTGTCCAGCTGCCAGTCCATGTTGCGCACCGCGTTCTCGATGCGCGTGAGCGCGGCCTCAGCCTCGGCCAGGCGCGCGTCGCCGAACACGAGCGGGCTGCGGTAGTGCGTCTGCAGCGTGAGCATGCGCAGCGCCTCGGGGCGCACCAGGTCGAGCGCCTCGTGCAGCAGCAGGAAGTTGTTGAGCGACTTGCTCATCTTCTCCGCCTCGCCCGTCTCGGCGTTGGCCACCTGCAGCATGCCCGAGTGCATCCAGTGGTTCGCGAACGAGCAGCCGTACGCCGCCTCGGACTGGGCGCGCTCGTTCTCGTGATGCGGGAACACCAGGTCAGCTCCGCCACCGTGGATGTCGAACGGCAGCCCCAGGTACTTGTGCGACATGGCCGAGCACTCGATGTGCCAGCCCGGGCGCCCCGACCCCCACGGGCTCTCCCACGACGGCTCGCCGGGCTTGGCCGCCTTCCACAGCGCGAAGTCGAGCGGGTCGCGCTTGCGGTCCTCGAGTCCCTGCCCGTCGGCGCGCAGCTCGCGGTGGCCGCCCTCCATCTCGTCGACGTTGCGGCCCGACAGCGCCCCGTAGCCGGGACACGAGCGCACGGCGAAGTACACGTCGCCCTCGACCTCGTAGGCGTGCCCGCCCGCGACGAGCTCGCTCACGAGCTCGATCATGGTGTCGATCTCCTCGGTGGCCTTCGGGCGTACTGTGGGGTCCTCCACGCCCGCCGCGTGCATGTCGGCGATGAACGCCTCGGTGTACTCGGCGGCGACCTCGGCGGCCGTGCGGCCCTCCTCGTTGGCGCGCTTGATGATCTTGTCGTCGACGTCGGTCACGTTCTGCACGAAGGTGACCTCGAAGCCGCGCCACTCGAGGTAGCGGCGGATGGTGTCGAAGGCGATGAACGTGCGCGCGTTGCCGATGTGGATGCGGTTGTACACCGTGGGGCCGCACACGTACATGCGCACGTGCCCCTCCTCGATGGGCTCGAAGTCCACCTTGCGGCGCAGCTTGGTATCGTAGAGCTTGATCATGGTCAGGTTCTCCTTGTGGTAAGCGAATGGCGAAATTGTAGCACGGGAAGCCCCACGACAAGAGAAGCCGCACGAGAACGGCCGCTGCCTCCGAAAAACGCAAGGCGGCGAGCCTCGCATGCGCGCATGCCCAACCAGCAGCGCCCGCAAGCGGAAGCTACCCGTCCTGCTCGTTCGCATATTTCTAACGTGCTTGCATAATTTGCATAAAATATATAAATTGCTTTATCTTGCATAATTTGCATATTAAGATGCATCATGAAGCGCAGAATGCGTCACCCGACTTTTGCAGCTGAGTAGCTGACCTTCTTTCGCATATTTCCTGGCCAGAGGCCGTTCTAGGCCTTTATTTTTGTCAAGCACTTATGACATTTTGCATTAGGTAATGTCATTGGTATGATATAATAGGGCAACATGTCCTCGCAGGTCAGGAGCGGGAAGTTGTTCGTCAAGAAGCAGAAGAGGAAAAACGGCCGTGTGTACCTGTCGGTCGTCGAGGGCTACC
>NZ_JAAKEE010000067.1:0-11636 GCF_011038995.1 Adlercreutzia sp. ZJ242 | reverse complement strand
GCTCACGCGCCCCGCGTTTGATCGCTTAAAAGCTTTAAAGTTGCCAATCACGTGGATTGACGAGGTAAAGAATGTCCGTCTGACATATCACACTCTGAATTCGAGTTCCATGTCCTCAGTATCCGGTTCTCAAGGTCCCGCGGCAGGCCGCCCCGCGGCCTCCCCGCCCGCGCCTCTCGCGAGACGCGCAAGGAGATACTCTACCAGCCCGCCGACCCGATGTCAAGGGTTTTCTTCGAGAATCTTCCGAATCCTCCCCCGCGCCGGGCGGCGCGCCCTGCCTCTCCGAAAGGCAGCTCGTCTATACTACCTCCCCCGCCGCCGATTGCAAGCGATCCGGCGCGTCTCCACAGCTTGGACACAACTCCAGGAGGGAAGGGAGGGAGGGCGGAGCCTAGGGGCGAGGGGCAGGAGTCTCCGGCAAGGGGCAATCCGAGGATTCGCTCAACCCTGCATCGTCAGGAGACGAACGACGAGCGTTCCACAACACCTGGATGGCATAGCCGAGGGCGTATATGAACGAGGCAAGCGAGACGAGCGCGCCAAGGAACGGAAGAATCGCGACGATTCCAAGCACAACGCCGCCGATAGCCGCAGCTCCAAAGCGATTCATCTTGGGAAGCACCAGACGCGACAGCGAAGCAGCTGCGAACGGGACCGCCACCACCGCCAAAGCCACGAGCGCAAGAAGCAACGCCAGGGCAATGGGGCTGGTGACGACGAAGCAAAGCAAGAGCACGAGCAACAGCGGTGCTGCGACAAGCGCGATCGCGCCGGTGGCGAATATGCGCCCTGCGCGGCTGCGCGTCATGGCAGCTGCACCCTCGACAGGACGACGGAAGAGCCATGCCAGCGCAAGCGCAAACAAAACGGTTCCCGCAACTCCCACAACTTTGAAGAGCACGCCCATGAACGCAAAGGCTTCGACTGCTTCGCTTGCGTCGACGTTCGTCTCTTCGACTTCCTTCTCGTATTCAAGGGTGCCGATTTGAGCTGATTCAGGGACAACGGGCTCGGCGCTCGATTCCACATGGAGCTTGCCTGTCACGACGGCGTTCGGGCCAATCTCTACGACATCGGCGTATATCGAAGCGTCGCCGTTGATCGTTCCGTCCAAGACGACCTTGCCAGCTGCGAACACGCCCGCCGAGGCATTGCCTGCAAAAGAGATCGTAGACCCGGCGCAGTACACCCCGCCTTCTGCCGCGCAGTCGACAAGATCTACGTTCTGTCCGGCAACCGTGAAGTTATTGCGGGCAGACACGTTGGCGAGCGTCAAGTTCATGCCAGCTGCACGAACGCTGCCGCCCGCCTTCGAGTCGGAGACGCCGAGGTTCATGCCGGCGACCACGATATCGCCGCCAGTCTCGGTGGAAGCGAGGTGGAGGTCTTTGCCCGCCCAGTAGAAATCACGATCGATCTTGGTCTCCGGAAGGGACGTGTAGTCCTCGGAGCTAGCGAATGCGTTCCCTGCGCTGCTGCTCACCTCATCGGAAGGCGCAGCCCAGGCAGCTCCCGCAGTCGAGAACGCCAGCAGCATGGCAAAGGCGAAAGCCGCCATCGCATGAGCGATCCCCCTGATTCTCAAACTGGTTTTTTCCATGATACGATCCTCTCTTGTCATGCTGCGGCGCCTATTCGCCTCGTTTCCTTGGGCATCATGTTGGCTTTTCGCCATGAGGGTGTCAAGAAATGTGTCAAATGAGTAAGGGTGAGGGGCGCGTCATCTTGGGCGTACAGCCTGCTCGCGGCCGGACCCCGGCTCCGCTCCCCGCGGGCGGCCCGCCCGGGATGGCATCGAGGGGCAGGGGACAGATCCGCTTGGGATGCCCTGAAGGGGAGACGGGACGAGAGATCCGCAGAAGGGCCCCGAGAAACGAAAAAGGCTGGGAGATGACTCCCAGCCTGAGGTTGCTTGGTAGCTCCGACCGGATTCGAACCGGCGACCTCCGCCTTGAGAGGGCGGCGTCCTAAACCGCTAGACGACGGAGCCACGTAAGTGCGCTTTGCTAGTTTACACGATTGCGATTCGTTGTCAACCAGTTTTTTTGGCTGGGGTGGAAGGAGTCGAACCCTCACATACGGCACCAGAAACCGCTGTCCTGCCATTAGACGACACCCCAACGCAATTCCTTCGCCGCTTCCTTGCGGAAGTGGCAAGCGCAAGTGGATATATTAATGATTCGCACGTCTCTCGTCAAGAAGGAATTTCACTTTTTAGCAAAAATGTTCCGTCAGGTAGGCGATGATCGCGTCATTGCCCTGGATGAGCTGGCCTTCCGCGTAGAGGTACGGGATGAGGTTCGCATCGCCGCCGAGGGCGAGAAGCTCCTGGTAGGGCTGCTCGAGCTCGACGTCGCGCTTGTCGAGGGCGATGCCGTGCTCGTCGGCGAACTGCGAGGTCACCGAGCAGGTTGCACATGGCGCCCAGTGGTACAGGATGGGGGTTTCCATGAGGTTCTCCTTTGTCTCAAGCGGCTGCGCGCCCATCGCGCAGCCGCGCTTACCCTGCGAAAGCGCGTCGCTTCCCCGTCCAAGGCTCAAAGCCAAGGGCTAGGTTCGCATGCGGCGCGCATCAGGCGGTCCTTCGCCTGGACCGCCTTCGCCTACGCGCGCCCTGCGATGAGGGCCTCCGCCTCGTCCGTGGTGACGATCTTCGCGGCGTAGCACGTCTCCATGTAGGAGAGTCCTTCCTCCTGGTTGCCCACGAGGAAGGTCGCCGTCGCGTCGCCCACCACGATCACGTCGTAGTTGTTGAAGTAGGCGTCAGCCACCGTGTGGCGCACGCAGATGTTGGTGTCCATGCCGCAGCAGATGAGCGTGCGCGCGCCCAGCTCGTCGAGCAGCAGGCGCAGGTCCGTCTGGAAGAAGGCCGAGTAGCGGCGCTTCTCGATGACGTAGTCGCCTGCCTGCTGGCCAAGCTGGGGCGAGGTCTGCGCCTCGGGCGTGCCCGCCAGGCCGTGCGGCCCCCACAGCGCCAGCTCGCGGTCGAGCCCCTCGATGTGCGCGTCGTTGGTGAAGATCACGGGCACGCCCGCCTTGCGCGCAGCCTGGGCGAGACGCGCGGTGTTGAGCGTGGGCTCAAGCAGCACGCTCTCGAGCGGACCACCCGCAGGATCGCCCAGCTCGTCGATGACGATCAGCGCGCAGGTGCGCGGATCAACCTCGTCGAGCGCCACGAGGTCGCTGTTGTTCTCGTCTCCCAGCATGAATGCTCCTTTCCTCTGGAGGTCGGCGGCCTGCCCGTCGCGCACGCGAGCAAAACGTCGCGCGCATGCGACCATGCCCGCTTATGCAGGCGGCCGCCGTGCTGCTTAGAGATTATCTCACTCATGAGGCGCGCGAGCACGCACGTTGCGCGAAGCGGCCTTGAGGCGGGGGCGTTCGCAACGTCCATGACGAAGTCCCTCGCGGATGTCCTTTCGCCAGACGCCGTCAGGCGAGCGGGACGAACACCGCGATCGTGCCCGACTCCACGCCGATCATGACGGCCTCTCCTGCAAACTCGTTGGAGAGGCCGCGTGACGTGCGGTTGGAGAGGCTGAAGTCGTCGAGCTCCCACTTGAGGCCGCGCTCGAACACGCCGCGGGCCTCGTCGCTCATGGAGAGCACCGACACCGTGCCGACCTCGACCGCCGGCAGCTCGAGCGTGTCAGGGCCGGTGACGAACGTGATGGCCGCCTCGTCGCCGACCGCCGTGACGATGAGGCCGCGCTCACTGAACAGCGCGAGCACCTGCAGGTTGGCGAGCGTGTGGTCGAGCCGCCCGCCGAGGCCGCCGTACACGTACACGTCGGTGTAGCGCATCGACTTGGCGCGCTGCAGGGCGAGCTCCATGTCGGACTGGTCCTTGTCGGGCGAGAAGCGCGTGACGCGCATGCCGCGGGGCACGTACCCCAGAGAGTCGAAGTCGCCGAGCGCCATGTCAGGCGTCCGCCCGATGCCCTCGAGGTGCTTGAAGCCCCCGTCGACGGCGATGACGAAGTCGAAGGTGCCCTGAGCGTCCATCTCCTGGAAATGCTCCGCGTTGAACTCGGAAGCGCCCACCAACGCACACGTTCTCATGTGAGGATCCCTCTTTCTGGTAATCGCTCGTTTCTCGGTTTGCTAGAATAACACATGCGAGCGGGCCAGACGGTCGCGTACCTCACGGTGCGAGGAAAGTCCGGGCTCCCAAGGGCAAGATGCCAGCTAACGGCTGGGCGGGGCGACCCGACGGAACAGTGCCACAGAAAAGAAGACTCCCCCGCCTCTAGGCGGGAGAAAAGCTGAAACGGTGCGGTAAGAGCGCACCAGCGCGTCGGCAACGGCGCGGCTTGGTAAACCCCATCTGGAGCAAGCGCAAATAGGAACGCGATACGGCCGCCCTTCCGTGCGTTCGGGTTGCGTGCTAGAGACGCGCGGTGACGCGCGTTCGAGATAAATGGCCGTCCTTCGACAGAACCCGGCTTACCGGCCCGCTCGCCTACGTAAAAAGGCCCCCGAGGGGGCCTTTCTTACTGAAGAGTTGCAGATCGTTCGTAACGTCAGCGAGAAGGGCTGAGGTGCCCCGAGTTGCCGTGAGAGCTTGAGGAAGCGTACTTCGTACGCGACGAAAGCTCGGAGCGGCAAGGCGGGGTGCCTCAGCCCTTCGCAGCGTCGAGCAGTTCCGCTCGCCGCCAGGCGAGCGGAACGATCAGCTAGTCGATCTCCTCGAACTCGAAGTCGTCGGCGTCGCCGAAGCCGGAGAGGTCCTTCTCGTAGGCGCTCGCAACCGGCGTGGCGGCGGCCACCACGGCGTCAGTGGCCTGCGGCGTGGTGTAGGCGACCGGCGCGGGCGCAGGCGCGTCCTCGGCAAGCTCGATCTCGCCGGTGGCCTGCACGCCGAGCGCGGCGGGCTGGCTCGGCGTCACGTAGTGGGCGGCGGCGGAGACGGCAGCGCTCGCAGTCACCATGCCGCCGAGGTCGGACAGCTTGCGGGACGCGTCGGTGATGAAGTCCTTCAGGATGTCGGCGTACTCGTCGCGCACGTCCTCGCGCTCGTCCTCGAGCTTGCGGATGGAGTCGAGCACCTCCTGCTTGTCGGCGTTGGCGCGGTTCAGGATGCGCGTCGCCTCGTCACGTGCGTCCTGGATGGTCTCGGCGGCCTGGGCGTCAGCCTTGGCCACGATCTCGTCGGCGGAGCGCTGGGCGACGACGAGCGCCGCGGAGATGGCGCTGTCGTTGGCCTTCTTCTCCTCGAGCTGACGCTCGAGGTCGGCGATGAGGGCGTCCTTCTCAGCGATGATGCGCTCGTACTCGGAGACGTCAGCAGCGGGCGCGGACTCGGCCGGCGTGATGACCGCCGTCTCAGCAGCCGCCACCGGCGCGGCCGGGGTGTCGAAGCCGTCGAACTTGGCGTCGTCGAGCTGGTCCTCCAGCGACATGATCTGGTTGTTGAGCGCGTCGATCTCGTCAGCCACGTGCTCGAGGAAGACGTCAACCTCGTCAACGTCGTAGCCCTTGCGATCGATCGAGAAGCTTTGGTTGTGGATGTCGGCAGCAGTAATAGCCATGTTGTTCCCTCTCATCAGGATGCCGGCACGAAGGGCCGTTCCCTCAGTTGACCGTTAAAACAGAATAACGAGTAGTCGTACCGCAAATTGTAATACAAGCAGGGCAATTATGGGCGTTATGTCCACCATTCCTCCAATAGGGGGTATGAGTCGCTTGAACAAGTTGAGGTACGGGTCGCAGACTTTGCCGAGCACCTGGTAGATGTCGGCCACGATGCCGCGGCTCGTGGGCAGCCACGACATCATCACGTATATGAAGATGATGAGGCTGTAGGCGTCGGCAAGGCGAACGAGCAGAAACGTCAGCATGAGGCAAGCTCCTTAGATCGCGTGACTGCCGCATCGACGCCCGCCCCGAACACGGAGGCGAACCCGGCGGCGTTCATGGCATTGAGTGCTGCGAGCGTGGTGCCGCCGGGGCTGCACACGTTGACGCGGCACGTCTCGGCGCTGATGCCCGTCTCCCTCATGAGGAGCGCGGTGCCGTACACGGTCTGCAGCGCCAGCTGCTCGCCGAGCTCAGGCGCGATGCCGTGCTTCGCAGCCGCGTCGCGCAGCGCCTCGACGAGGGCGGCCACGTAGGCCGGGCCCGACCCGGAGAGCGCGCAGACGGCGTCCATGTCGGACTCGGGCACCTCGCAGGCGAAGCCCAGGCTGGCGAAGAGCTCGCGCACGAGGCGCACGTCATCTTCTGCGGCATGCGCGCCCGCGCATACCGCCGTGGCGCCCGCGCCCACCAGAAGCGGCGTGTTCGGCATGACGCGCACGAGGCGCGCGCTCTCTGGCAGGGCCGCCTCCAGACGCTCGGTGGTGAGCCCGGCGGCGATGGACACGAAGAGCGGGCCGCCCTCGCCGCCCGCGTAGGGCTCGTGCGCGCGGATCGACTCGAGCACGCCCGTCATCACCTGCGGCTTCACCGCCAAGACCACCACGTCGGCACGCGGCAGCTCACGCGCGTCAGACGCGCAGGCGACGCCGTAGCGCTCGGCGAGGTACCCACGGCGCTCCTCGCCCGGGTCGGCCACGCCGAAGCTCTCCGCGCCCAAAGCGCGCGCCGGGCCCTCCTGCGCGGCGATCCAGCCGCCGAGGACGGCCTCGCCCATCTTGCCGCCGCCGATGACGGAGACGCGCCTGACCTCGCAGGCGCCTGCCATCAGAGCACCCCCTGGTTGCGCAGGTTCATGCGCTCGACCTCGGACAGCCCGCTGCCGCGCGCCACCACGAACACCTTGTCGGCCACGCACTCGACCGACGCCTCGAGCGCGCTCGCCACGCCGAACGAGAAGTCGAGCACGCGCTTGGCAAGCGCGTCAGGCGCCTCGCCGAGCGCGAGCACCACCACGTCGCCCGCCTTGAGGGACTTCGCCACGCGCTCCACCTCGCCGTAGCTCGCAGGCGCGATGACCGTGAGCGTGCGGCGGCCGGTGTAGCTGCCCGTGGAGCTTCCCGTGTAGGAGTCGTACGGGTCGTAGGCGCCCGCGGAGCCCGCCGAGGACGACGAGCTCGCGGAGCCTGCGGCGGACGCGTGCGCCCCGTGCGCCGACGCAGCAGCCGCGTGCGCGCCCGCGCGCCCGGAGGCCGGCGCGGCCGCGGCCTCCTCGGTGGTCGGCGTGAACAGCGAGTCGAGGCCCTCCGAGCGGCGGCGCGAGGCGGCAGCGGAGACCGCCGCCGTGCCCTCGGGGGTCATCTGGGGCGGGAGCGAGGAGTCGACCATCGTGCGGCCGAACGCGTTGGTGGTCGGCGTGGTCACGTGGCGCGGCGGCAGCGGGTCGCGGTTCAGGCTGCCGGGAACCTGCGTGCTCGCGCGCACGTCGTCGATGGAGACGAGGCGCGGCATGCTCGAGCCGGAGCCCGTCTGCCGGCCCGAGCCCACCGAGCGCGTGGTCACCGGCGCATAGCGGTCGTAGCTCGAGCTCGCCGGGGCGTAGTCGTCGTACCCGTCGCCGTAGTTGTCAGCGTAGTCGTCGTACCCGTCATCGTAATCGTCGTAGTCGTCATAGCCGTCGTCGTAGGCCGCGTCCTGCCCCTTCGACCCAAATCCGAGCTTGGACTTGAGATCTCCGAGCATTCTCTTCCCGTCCTGCAGATCCATGCCAGACCTCCTCACCAAATCTATCCGTCAGGCGGCGTGCCGCCTTGACGTCATCTCAGCGACCGCCGCGATGCGGTCGCCTTCAGCGCGAAAAAGCACGCACCCTCTATCTTACTCGAAGGAGTCGCTAAAAATGGCGCGCCCCACGCGAACAATGGTAGCGCCCGCGCAAATGGCCTCATGCCAGTCCTCGCTCATGCCCATGGAAAGCTCATCGAACGCCTCAGCGTCACGCGGGCCGAGCGCGGCGCGAATGCGGGCGTGCAGGCGCGCCAGGTCGTCGAAGCACGCGCGCGCCACCGCGCGGTCGCCCTGCGGCGCCATGGTCATGAGCCCGCGCACGCGCACGTGGCCGAGCGCCGCGCAGGCGCGCACGAGCGCCTCGGCGTCCTCGGGCGCGACGCCGCTCTTGCTCTCTTCCCCCGAGACGTTCACCTCGACGAGCACGTCCTGCACCTTGCCGAGCCGCCCTGCCGCCGCGTCGATCCTCTCGGCGTGCCTGAGCTGGAAGAGCGAGTGGATGAGCGAGGACGACGCCACGATCTCGGGGATGCGGCGCGACTGGATGTTGCCGATGAAGTGCCAGGTTGCCTCGGGGTAGGCCGCCGATTTCGGGACGATCTGGTCGGGGCGGTTCTCGCCGAAGTCGCGCGCGCCCGCGGCAAACGCCTCGCCCACGCCCTCTTCGCCGACCGTCTTCGACACCGCCACGAGCGTGACGTCTTCGGGGTCGCGCCCCGCCGCCGCGCATTGCGCGCGCACCTCGTCGAGCGTGCGCGCGTAGCGCTCCTTGATTCCCATGTCCTCGCTCCTCACTTGCTTGGATCGGCCGCGCGAAACGCGAGGGCGCCGTGGCGCCCGCACACCCCGCCCTCGGCGCGGTACGAGTAGAACTCATCGGGGCGACACGCCGTGCACACGCCCGCGTCGGCGATGCGCGACGGGTCCACGCCCGCGCGCGCGAGGTCGACGGCGAGCGCGCGCGCCAGGCTGACGTGGCGCGCGTCGGGCGCGCACTCCTCGCCCATCCTCTCGGCGAAGAGCGCCCGCACGTCCTCGCCCGTCTCGAAGCACTCGACGTGGATGTGGGGGCCGAGGTAGACGTTGTACGCCGCCGCGGCCTCCTCGGGCGCGTCGAAGGGGCCCTCGCCGCCCGCCGCGTGCGACTCGCGCGCGGCGAGCGCGCGCACGGCCTTCGGCGCGACGGACGCCGCCACGCCGCGCCATCCCGCGTGCACCACCGCGAACGCGCCGGTCGGCGACGCGATCACCACCGGCACGCAGTCGGCGAAGCACAGAAGCGCCGCCACGCCGGGCGTCGTGACCACGAGGCCGTCGGCGCCGCGCGCAGACGCGGCGCGCACGTCCGCGAGCGTCGCGGCGTCGGCGCGCGGCACGAGCACGAGCTCGTCGCCGTGCACCTGGTTGGGGATGACGAGCGGCAGCTCGGGCACGCCGAGCGCCTCGAGCAGAAGCGCGCGGTTGCGCATGACGGCGGCAGGGTCGTCGCCGACGTGCGTGGCGAGGTTGAGCCCCGCGTAGGGCGCCTCGCTCACGCCGCCCGCACGCCCGGTAAAAGCAACGCGCACGCCCGAGGTTCGGGCGAGCGCGTCGTCAGTCAGGATATGGAGCGGTCCGAGCTGGCGCGCCTCAAGGCGAGGCAGGGGCAGCTGCGATACCTTCACGGGCTGCCTCCCCTAGCGCTGGCGCTTCAGGAAGTCGGGGATGTAGTCCTCGTCGGCGAAGCGGCCGCCGCTCGAGGAAGTGGAGAACGACACCGGCGCGGGGGTCGGCGCAGCCGCCACCGGCTCGGTGGAGGCGAACAGGTCCTGCTTCTTGGGACGGGAGAAGTCCATGGACGACTGGGAGGCCGACGCCTTGAAGCCCGTGGCGATCACGGTGATGCGCACGGCATCCTTCATGCCCTCGTCGATGATCTGGCCGTAGATGATGTTGGCGTTCTCGTCGGCGCACGCCTCGACGGTGCGAGCCGCCTCGGACACCTCGGTCAGCGTGAGGTCCGGGCCGCCGGCGATGGAGAACAGCACGCGCGACGCGCCCTGGATGGACGACTCGAGCAGCGCGGAGTTGGTGGCCTGCTGGGCCGCCTCGAGCGCGCGGTTCTCGCCGTTGGAGATGCCGATGCCCATCATGGCGGTGCCGGCGTCCTTCATGACCGCGCGGATGTCGGCGAAGTCGAGGTTGATGAGGCCGGGGACGGTGATGAGGTCCGTCACGCCCTGGATGCCCTGGCGCAGCGTGTCGTCGCAGATGCGGAAGGCGTCGATCATGGACGTCTTCTTGTCGACGATCTCGAGCAGGCGGTCGTTCGGGATGACGATGAGGGTGTCCACCTTCTGGGACAGAAGATCGATGCCCTGCTCAGCCTGGTTGCGGCGCACGCGGCCCTCGAACGAGAACGGCTTGGTGACGATGCCGACGGTGAGCGCGCCGATCTCCTCGCGCGCGATCTCCGCCACGATGGGCGCGGCGCCCGTGCCCGTGCCGCCGCCTTCGCCGGCGGTGACGAACACCATGTCGGCCTCGGCGAGCGCCTCGCGGATCTCCGCACGGCTCTCCTCAGCGGCCTGGCAGCCCACCTCGGGGTTCGCGCCGGCGCCGAGGCCGCGCGTCAGCTCCTCGCCGATGTGGATGGTCTTGTCGGCATCCGACATCAGAAGGGCCTGGCGATCGGTGTTGACCGCGATGAACTCGACGCCCTTGACGCCTGCTTCTACCATGCGGTTAACAGCATTCGTGCCGCCGCCGCCTACGCCGACGACCTTGATGACCGCCAGATGCTCACCTGAATAGTTAGGCATTGTTCTTCCTCCACACCTGCTGCGTTTAGACTGCCGTGTTAATCAAATCTTGACCTGCGCTTATGCAAGCGCAGCACATATGGGGGCTATTTTACACGATGAAGGGGCGTTTGCAACTTTGCGACCAGCGAATACTCCCCGTCCGTCCACGAAATAACGACATAAGGAACGCGCCGCGTGACGCGGCGGGCGGGCCGCGGCCGCCGCGTCACGCGGCAGGCCGAAAGCCGCAGGCCACCCGCTTGCTCCCCTATGCCGCCCTCCAGGTGGGGCGGTCGACCACGCGCACGTTGATGTAGACGACGGTGGGGTTCTCCTCCATGATCGCAAGGACCACGCGCTCCTTCTCGCGGATGTCGTCCGCGGTGCCGAACGCGATCTCGACGCCGTTCTCAAGCGTGAGCAGCGTGGAGGCGGGGTCGGTCGCCGTCACCTTCTTCACCTGGCCGGCCAGCTCGGTGGTCATGCCGTCGACGATGGACAGCGCGTTGTTCACGTTGCCGTCGGTGCAGTACGCGCCGATCTCGGGCGTAAGGCCGTAGGGCACGCCCGTGATGCGCAGCACGCTCTCGGCGTCCTCGTAGATCTTCGGGCTCAGGGTGCGCCCCACCTCGGAGTCTTGGCTCGGGATGGCCATGAGCCACATGCCGTCGGAGGCGATGGCCCAGTCCTGGATGGTCTGCGTGGAGCCCATGGGCACCTCGACCACCGCGGCGACCTGCCGCTCGGTCACCGCCACCTTGAGCGTGGAGGGGAACTCCCGGCTCACCGACACGCTCTCCACCCACGAGTCGCGCTCGAGGCTGCTCTTGACGGCGTCGATGTCAACCGTGAGCAGCGTGGTGCCCTGCGGGATGGACACGAGCTGCGACACCTCGCTCGTCGTCAGGTGGTCGGCGCCCGTCACCTCCACGTTCTCGATGGCGAACGCCGCGGTGCGCGCAAGCGCGAACCACGCGACGGCGAGGACGAGGACGAGCGCGGCGATCACGCCGACGATGATGAGCGGGCGCCTGCTCGCCTGCGCCGCGCGCTTCGTGCGCTCGGCGCGCGCGTGGTCGCGCTCGAGGCGGTCCATGTCGCCGATGCGCACCGAGGTGACGCCCGCGGCAGCCCTCCCCCGCGCGCTCGGGCGCTCGCCCGAGGCGCCGCGCGGGGCAGGCGAAGCCGCCGGGCGCGGGCTTGAGG
>NZ_JAAKEE010000066.1:0-11958 GCF_011038995.1 Adlercreutzia sp. ZJ242 | reverse complement strand
CCGCGGGCGCGCCGGCTGCGGGCGCGCCGGCCGCGGCATCCGCGCCTTCGCCGCCCGCAGGGGCCGCGCCCTCAGCAGCCGCCTCGGCCTTCTCAGCATCCTCGGCCAGGAAGGGGTTCTCTCCGTCCTCGGGCATCACGACCACCTTGAAGTTCGTGTCGTCGAGGGCGTGCAGCAGCGCGTCGAGGCCGACCTGCGCGTCGTCGTAGCGCACGCTGCCCGCCTTCCCCTCCAGGTCGACGCTCACGTCGAGCACGCCCGGCAGCTCGCGGTAGTGGCGCTCCACGTTCGCCACGCACTTTCCGCAGTGCATGTTGTCGATGGCCAGCGCGATGGTTCTCTCCATGCCGGCCCCCTTAGGAGAAGCGCCGAATGAGGTCCATGACCTCTTCGACCACCTCGTCGTTGCCTGAGCGGATCTCCTCGACCACGCAGGTCTCCAGATGCTCGCGCAGCAGCATCTCGGACACGCGGCGGATCGCGCTCTCCGCCGCCGCGAGCTGCATGAGCACGTCGCCGCAGTAGCGGTTGTCGTCGATCATCGCCTTCACGCCGCCGAGCTGCCCGATCGCGCGGTTCAGCCGCTTCTGCACGTCGCGCTGCAGCTCCTCGCTGCGCGGCGTGTGCTTGTGCTTGCAGGCGCACGTGCGCGCGCCTGGCGCCGCGTCAGCGCGCGGCTCGCACGCCTTGTCCTTCTGCTCGTGCATGCCGTTCTCCTTTCTGCATACCCCCAAGGGGTATCTTGTCGTTCAGCGGCATTATATACCCCCGAGGGGTATAAGCAAGGGGGATCTCGGCAAGAAGGGATCCCGCAGAGGCGCAGGAGAATTCGCGCGAGGGATCTCGGTCGGCAAGCGGGCGCCGCCGGCAGGCGGGCGCCGCACGCGACGGCAGGGCGCGGGCCGGCAGGGCGCCGCACGCGACAGCAGGGCGCAGGCCGGCCTACGTCGCACGCGACAGCAGGGCGCGGGCCGGCGGGCTCTCGCGCTCCGTCCCGCGCCGCTAGCCCTTCCGGCGCTCCACCACGACCTCGGCCACCCCGGGCTTCGCGCGGCGCGCGGCGTCGACCTTGTCGTAGAGCTCCTCGTCATCGAGGCTCGCCATGAGCTGCTCGGAGGCGCGCGCAGCCTCGACCCCGGCGGTCTGGCGGCACACGTCCTCGCTGCTCGTGGTGACGTAGGCCACGCCGCGGTGCTTGTCCGCCCGCGCCTGCATGAGCAGGAACATGAAGCCTGCCACGCCCGCCACCAGCGACGCCGCCAAGATGCCCAGCTTCGCGGCGGAGATGAGCGCCTCGTCGTCGTACGCCAGGTTCGCCACGAAGATCGCCATCGTGAAGCCCACGCCGCCCAAGATGGCCGCGCCGAGCATGTGCACCCAGTTCACGTTCTCGGGGAGGCTCGCCACCTTCAGCTTCACCGTGAGGAAGCTGAACAGCATGATGCCCACGGGCTTGCCCACCACCAGGCCGAAGAACACGCCGAGGAGCACCGGGCTCGAGGCCAGCGCGCCGAAGTCGGCGCCCGCCAGCGCCACGTCGGCGTTCGTGAGCGCGAACAGCGGCAGCACGCCGAAGTACACCCACGAGTACAGCTTGTGCTCGAGGCGCGTGGCCGGCGGCACCACCTGGCGCGTCACGCGCGAGAGGTTCTGCACCGTCTCGATGTACTCGCCCTGCGCGATCACGGGCACCTCGGCGTCATACACCTGCCGCGCTTCGCGCACGCGGTCGTTCGACCAGTTCAGGAAGCTGTTCAGGTTCACGCGCGAGCCCGAGGGGATGGTGAACGCCAGAAGCACGCCCGCGATGGTGGAGTGCACGCCCGACATGAACACGCAGAACCACAGCACGGCGCCGATGATGAGGTAGGGGTACAGCGAGAAGATGTGCGCACGGTTCATCACCAGCAGCACCACGAGCACCGCCGCCGCGCAGCCGAGCCACGCGAGGGACGGGGTCGTCCCGTAGAACACCGCGATCACGAGGATGGCGATGATGTCGTCGGCCACGGCGAGCGTGGAGAGGAACACGCGCAGGCCGTTCGGCACGCGATTGCCCAGAAGCGCCATGATGCCGAGCGCGAACGCGATGTCGGTCGCCGTGGGCACGCCCCAGCCCTGCGCGGTGGCGGGGTTGCCCGCGTTGAACGCCGAGTACACCACGATGGGCACGGCCACGCCGCCGACCGCCGCGATGATGGGAAGCGCCGCCTGGCGGATGTTGGTGAGCTCGCCCACCGTCATCTCGTACTTGATCTCGAGGCCCACCAGCAGGAAGAACACGGCCATGAGCACGTCGTTTATGATGTGCGCGAGCGACATCTCGCCCACGAAGTCGCCGAAGCCGATGATGACGTGCGTGTGCCAGAACTCGAGGAACGGCTCGTGCGCGCCGGTGTTCGCCACCACGAGCGCCACGATGGCGGCCAGCAGCATGACGCCCGCCGCCTTGGTCGAGGAGTGCGTGAAGTGGATGAGGCGGCGGTAGCGGCGCTGGTGGCCCTGCACCTCGTCGATGTAGATGCCGTGCGGGTCTGGGTTGCTGGCGCTCGGATGGATGGGGGCGCCGGGGGCGCCGGAAGACGACGCGCCGTCGGGGGCGCCGGACGCCGCGGCGAAAGCGCCGGGCGCCGCGGAGGGCGCGTCGGGTATCATGCCGAGCACGTCGGACATCGCAGGCACGGAGAACGCGGGCGCGGGCGCCGCAACGTCCTCTTCGCGCGCGCCTTCCGCTTCACTCACAGGGGGGGTCTTCTTCTCCGCGCCCATGGCAGCACCTCTCATGTCCCGTCTGGCCGAGGCCCTCACGTAAAGTTCTCTTCTTCTGTTCTTTTCAAGAACCTTACCAGATAACTCACCGCCGGGCACTCATTCGCGACGCACTCCCGCAAAAAAGCCGCGAAACAGACCACGCTTCCGCGCGTATCGCGCCCACGTTTGCCCAACGCGCGGCATTTTCGCAGATAACGACCGCTTTTCGCACGTCATGCCCCACTCGTTGACCGCCTGACTTCAATTTGTGCGCCGTGTGCAAAACGTTTTGCGCTATGCTTGTCTTGCAGCCTTGAGACGAGGAGCCGCCGTTGAGGAAACCGTCTGATAAGCGCATGAGCGTGCGCGTCTTGGAAGACAGGGTCCGCGCGCATGCGCAGGAGCAGCTCGCCCGCCTGGCTGTTTTTTGTTCGCCACGAGTTGAGAGGTGATACTTCATGAGCATTACCGTATCCGGACGCAAAATGCCCATCACCGACGCACTGCGCCAGTACGCTGAAGAGAAGATCGGCGCTGCCATCAAGGTCATCGAGGCCGACCCCATCAACACCGAGGTCGTGCTGTATAAGGAGAAGAACCCCGCGAATCCCCTGCCCGCCATCTGCGAGGTAACCGTGCGCGTGAAGGGTCACATCGTGCGCGTCGAGGAGAACGAGGAGGACATGTACGCGGCCATCGACGTGGCAGCCGCGAAGGTGTCCCGCCAGCTGCGCAAGTACAAGACGCGCGTGATCGACAAGAAGGTCCGCTCCGCCGAGAAGGCCGTCGACCTCGCCCCCGCTCCCGTCGAGGGCGAGCTTGACCTCGACCGCCTGATGGAGGAGCTCACCGACGACGAGGTCGTGCGCGTGAAGGAGCTGGAGTTCGCTCCCATGACCGAGGAGGAGGCCCTCATCGAGATCGACCTCATCGGACACGACTTCTTCGTCTATACTGACCGTGACACCGACCGCGTATGCGTGCTGTACCGCCGCGACGACGGCGGCTACGGCCTGCTGAAGCAGAAAGAGGACTAGCTCGTGGCTACCATCGACACCATCCGCTCCATCCTTGAGGAGAACCTCGACATCGCCCCTGAGAGCGTCACCGAGGAGTCCACGTTCGACTCGCTCGGCATCGACTCGCTCGACATGGTCGAGCTGATCTGCGAGCTGGAGGACCAGCTCGGGATCGACTTCGGCGAGCCCGAGGGCCTTGAGACGATGACCGACCTGGTGGAGTACATCGACAACCTGTAAGACCAGGCTGCAAGAGCTGTGCCGAGAGGGCCCCGCGAGGGGCCCTCTCGTCGTCTCGGGGCGCGAGACGCGACGCGGCGGAAAGACGGGTGGTATCGCGATTTCCCCAAGCTGATGCCCTTGCACGCGCAAGGATCGTCGGGGCCGCATTGATGGCCGCAGCCATCTGCGCCAAATGGAAGCTGCGCTATTTCATGCCGTGCACGCGACGAAGGTTAGCGCGAATCATCTTCGGGAGATCCCTGTACTTCATGCCGTTAGTGCGTACTACCTGCCTTTGGATTGGAACAAACGTAGCGACGAGCAACAGGGCTCCGACAGCATATTGCCACCCCTCCACAGCACCGCTTTGGACGACAAGCGCGAGGGCAAAGGCGCTGAGCGCGAACATGAGCATCGCCGTAAGCATGCCCGGAGTATAGCGCCTATGAAGCTTGAATATGCGGATTGACGCGGTATGGACGATCCCCTCGAGGAATCCCAAATAGAGTGCGGGCAGAATCAGCCAAAGGTGTTCCGGGAGGAAGTACGGAACGAGCACGTAGACGAGAATAAGGAAATCGACGTAGATTCTCGAAGTCTTCTTTCCTTCGGTCGTCACAGCAACATCAGCATGCATCACCTCACCGACCATCATGTCGACGAAGCCTCCGGGATACACGTTCTCCTCCCACTCGTGCAGAAGAAATGCAAGCGCATAAGCGAGCGCAAGCTGCTGAGCAAGGTGGGCTGGAGTCACGAAGATAGCCGAAAGGGTCAAGAAGAAGAGCGTGATCACTGAGTAGATTTCTTCGCTGTAGTATCTGATGAAGTGCATATCCAACGCTCCGTTCAACTAGGCCTTAGTCCGAGTCTTGCACCGAGAGCCGAAAAGTGGAATATACTGTTTGCACATATAGTGCGATATCGAACCCTTAGGCTAACAATGACCAAAGAAACCGTGAACGACAACGACCTCCGCGTGGTCAAAACACGTGAGAACATCGAAGCCGTATTCCTAGATCTTCTGGACAAAGAGGACTTCTCCAGAATTACCGTGACTCAGATCGTCAAAGCGTGCAGGATATCCAAAGGCACGTTCTACTACCACTACAAGGACAAGTTTGACCTTGCGGAGAAGATGCTGCGACGGCAGTTTGCCCGCTATGAGGAACTCGTGCGCGCGGTGGAGAGCAGGGAAGAAAACGTTCCTGTCGACATTCCAGCGCTGACCAGCCTTGCCGAGAGCATTGCAGAAGATTATCGAAGTCTCAGCTCCATCCATACGAGAGACTTTGATGCCAAGAAGGAGCTCATGGGTTTTCTTCAACAGCGTTTCTTAGAACACATGCAGGGGGATGCCGACTCGTCGCCGAAGCACAGCTACCAGGTTTCCCGGATGCTCGCATCGATCATTGTCACCGAGGTCGAAATGATCATCGCCGGAGAGGCAGAGCCCGGCGACCAGTTTATTGAGTCCATCGGAGAACTTGAAAGATACCTTGCGAAAATCGACTTACGCACGATATAGCATTTCCCTGCTTGACTAGCGCGCAGCAATCAGCTCCCATCAACCCTCTACTCTGCTAGACTTATTCCATATCCTCTGTTTTGCTGGTATTGGCTCCTCTGAAATGCCGAAATGCTCGGAGGCGCGATGCGAGACGAATCGCAGAAGCCGGGGGCTACCTCGATGGAATCGTCGACGGAAGGTGGCGAACAACCCCGCGGCAAGAAACCCGAAGCCGTCTCCCCAAAGATCCGCAGGCCGCCTACGACATGGGCAAACGGGCGGGCGGAACGTCAGTCAGCGTAGTGCCCCTGACCGTCGTCAATCCAAGCATCGCCCACATGCGCGGCAATCTCGGCTGCGGTTATTTCCTTGCCGTCGTTATCCAGATCGATGATCTTGTAGCGCACGTTGCCCATGCCCAGCTCGGCCATGTACGTCAGCTGACGAAGGCCGTGGCGCGACTCGATGCGCTCCACCATGTCGTGGCGCACATCGGGCGGCATGGCGTAAATGATATCGACGCAGGCTTGGTCGATCGCCAGCATGTCAAGCGACGAAAGGATGCCGACGTCCGGCGTCACCACGGGCTGCGCCTCCACGCCCTCGCAGTCGCAGCTGACTGACATGTTGCGCATCGCGTTCACGAAGGCGATGCTGCGACCGAAATGATCCACCGCCGCCTTGGCCGACTCGGTCATGCGCTCCATGAACTCTTCCTCTGATATATCCCACATGTCAGAAGAGCCGGGAGTGGTGTGGATCATCTTCTTACCCACTTGGCCATCGGCGCACCCGATGCCGATGTTCTTGTTGGCGCCACCGAAACCGCCTTTGGAATGTCCCTTGAAATGCGTCAGCGCAAGAAACGAGTCATAGCCAAGAAGGCTCTTGCCCATGGACATCTCCTCAAACCATTTGCCGCCATGCACGGGAAGCATCGTCGTGCCTTCGGCATCCATGATGTCCACCGGCGCGAATGTCCAGCCGTTTTCCTGAATTGTCTTTCTATGAACCTCCGTGTTGTGGCGCCCGCCCTCGTAATAGGTGTTCGTTTCCACGATGACGCCGTTTTCCAGGCGTTTTTCCATGAGCTCCTTGACCCATGGCCGTGGGATGATGTTGGGGCCATGCGGCTCGCCGGTGTGCAGCTTCACAGCCACCTTGCCCGTCAGCACGTCCGACACCTGGTCATAGGCTTTCAACAGTCCCTCAGGGGTCAGCGCGCGCGTGAAGTAAACGACGGATTCGCCGCCAGTACGTTCGTTGTAGGGAATGTACACGTTTCCTCCAACGCCGGGCGCGATGCTTTCTGTCATTGCTGCTCCCTTCGATTCAAAATCGGCGTTCGTTCTGCTTATCAACATACTAGAAGCTAAAGTTAGCTTTATGTCAAGGCGTCGCACCGCCGCTTCAGCCGCGCGGCGGGTCTTGCGGCGTCAGGCGAAGTTTTAAACAGCCTCTCCCCAGTCTCTCCCCAATCGTTCTTCAGAGGATAGAGGCAAGCTATCGTTTGAGTCGATAGTCAATCATCGTCATTATGTGCTTTTCAGATAAACCGCGATTTATTACCATGCGTTACCAGCAATTGGCAACCGACCGTTCGCAATTTCGAAAGGCACGCCTAGTGATCGAGCTTCGCCACATAGAAAAGACGTTCCGCCCGGGCAAGGAGACCGTGACCGCCGTCAAAGACGTCAGCCTTGCCATTGGCGACGGCGAGATCTTCGGCATCATCGGATTCTCAGGCGCGGGCAAGTCCACCCTGGTGCGGTGCATCAACCTTTTGGAGCGCCCCACCTCGGGCGAAGTGATCATCGATGGCACCAACCTCACCAAGCTGTCGGCGAAAGAGCTAAGAGCCGCCCGCAAGAGGATCGGCATGATTTTCCAGCAGTTCAACCTGTTCTCCCAGCGCAGCGTGGCCGCCAACGTGCGCTACCCGCTTGAGATCGAGGGAACTCCGAAGGCCGAAGCCGCCAGGCGCGTCACCGAGCTGCTGCGCCTGGTAGAGCTGGAAGACAAGGCCGATGCGTACCCCGCTCAGCTTTCCGGCGGCCAAAAGCAGCGCGTTGCCATCGCACGCGCGCTGGCCAGCAACCCCAGCATCATCCTGTGCGATGAGGCCACCAGCGCCCTGGACCCCCTGACCACCCACTCCATTCTGGAGCTGCTACGCAAGCTTAACCAGCAGCTGGGAGTGACCATCGTGGTCATCACCCATGAGATGCGTGTGATCGAGCAGATATGCAGCAAAGTGGCCGTGATGAGCGACGGCCAGGTGGTGGAACACGGAAGCGTGAGAGACGTCTTCTTGCGACCCCAATCGGAAACCGCGCGGCGGCTCATACACCCCACCCCCCAGACGGGGCTTAGCGCGGCAGCGCCCGTGAATACGCTTCGCCTCGCCTTCACGGGCGAAGAATCGGGAGCGCCGGTCATATCCGACCTCACCGTGCAGTGCAACGCCATGGTCAGCATCCTGTCCGCCAACACCGAGAACATTGGCGGTCGCCCGTTCGGGCAGATGCTCATCGAGATGCCCGATAACAAGGCGGCGCAGCGCAGGATATGCGACTACCTGGACGCGCGGGGCATCGTCTACGAGCGCGGCGACGAAGGAAGCGGCCGAATGCCCTCGCCCGTCGACGAAGCATAGCGCGCTTCTCAATAAACGGGCGAAAACAAGAGTACGCACGCAAGAAGAAACCCTTCAGTACACAACAGGGCTGACACGGGAAGCCATCCCCCGTGTCAGCAAAGAAACACCTCTGGAAAGGAGGCGCGGGCAGTGTCACCCGAGCTGGCAAACCTGATTCTCACGGGAGTAGGAGAAACCCTGTATATGGTGATCGTCTCCACGCTGGTGGCGTACCTGCTGGGCGTTCCCCTGGGTGTCATCTTGTACGTGACCGACAGCAAGGGCATCCGCCCCAACCGCCTGGTGAACCTGACGGTGGGCATCGTGGTGAACGTGCTGCGCTCCATCCCCTTCCTTATTTTACTGGTGATGATTCTGCCGTTCACGCGCCTGGTGGTGGGCACTACCATCGGCAGCACGGCGACCATCGTTCCCTTGGTGGTGGCTGCCGCCCCCTACGTGGCCCGCATGGTGGAATCGTCGCTGAAGGAAGTGGACGCAGGCGTGTTGGAGGCAGCGCGCGCCATGGGCTCGTCGGTGTTTCAGATGATCGTGCGCGTGGTGCTTCCCGAGGCGCGGCCGTCGCTTCTTTTAGGTGCGGCCATCTCGCTGGCAACCATCCTGGGCTATTCGGCCATGGCTGGCTTCGTCGGCGGAGGCGGTCTGGGCGCCATCGCCGTCAACTACGGATACTACCGTTACCAGTTCGACGTAATGCTCATCACTGTGGTGCTGCTGGTGATAATCGTGCAGATATTCCAAGAGGGCGGCTTGGCGCTGGTGCGCAAAACGGACAAGCGGCTTCGCTAGGCGAACCCTCGCGAACCTTTTGTTAGGCGAGTCCTCGCGCACCACTGTAGGCATGGACGAGCGTGCGCAGGCGCGAGCGCGCCCCTACGAGCCTCTGCGCACCCCGCGAATCCCGCGCTCGTGTACGAACATAAGCGCATACGACAAACGAAAGCCAACGTTACAACAGACCGATACATAAGAAAGGAAAGGAACCATCATGACCAAGGAAATTTCACGCAAGGCGTTTCTGAAGAAGGCCGCAACGCTTCTCGTTGCGGGCGCGCTGGGCACGGGACTTCTTGCCGGATGCTCCGCCAACGGGCAGAGCGGCGCAGGCTCGCAAGCGGCGTCAAGCGGGGCGGGCGCCGCAAGTGGCGACAGCGTCATCACCGTGGGCGCATCCCCCACGCCCCATGCAGAGATCCTCAAAGTGATCGCCGACAACCTTGAGCAGCAGGGCTACGCCCTAGAGATCAAGGAGTACAACGACTACGTCCTTCCCAACACCGCCCTGCAGGACGGGGACCTGGACGCGAACTACTTCCAGCACATCACCTACCTGAACGACTTCAATGCGGAGAAGGGCACCGACCTGGTTTCCGCGGCAGAGGTGCACTTCGAGCCTCTGGGCCTGTACTCCCAAAAGGTGAGCAGCATTGCCGATCTGCCCGATGGTGCTAAGGTGGCGGTTCCCAACGACACCACCAACGAGGCGCGCGCCCTGCTGCTGCTGGAGCAGGAAGGCCTCATCAAGCTGAAGGAGGGCGCGGGACTGACCGCAACGAAGATCGACATCGTGGAGAACCCGAAGAACCTGGTGATCCAGGAAGTGGAGGCCGCCCAAGTGCCACGCACGCTGGCCGAAGTGGATCTGGCTGCCATCAACGGCAATTACGCGCTGAACGCCGGCCTTGACGTGGACAGCGCCATCGCCAAGGAGTCTTCCGAGGACGAAGCAGCCAAGGCCTACGTGAACGTGCTGGCCGTGAAAGCTGGCAACGAGAACAGTGACAAGACGAAAGCGCTGGTGAACGCCCTGCTGTCCCCCGAGGTGGCGGAGTACATCGCAAGCACCTACAACGGCGCAGTCGTAGCCACGTTCTAACTCATCTCCCACAAAATAACGAAAGATCCCCTGGCGAGGGGGTCTTTCGTTATATGCTGGCTTCTCTTGCCCGATCGTAGGCAAGCGCGCAGGCTCCCGGTTAAGCCCGTCGAGGACGGAAGCCTCGCGCTGGCATGCGGGCCGCCTCAGGTGGCGAAGCTACAGCGCGGCCTTGATGGCCCCCACGGCGTAGAGGGTGCCGAAGGCCACGACGACGCCGTGCGTGCCGGCGAGCGCGCGGGCGCGGGCGAGGGCCGCCGCGGGGCTTTCCGCCGCCTCCACGTGCGGGCGCGCGGCAGGCGCGCCGGCAACGATCATGCCGGCCGCGCGCGCCGAGGGCGCGTCGGGCCCGTCAGCCTCGCAGACGCGGGGCGCGCAGGCAGCCTCGACGGCGGCCGCGAGGTCAAGGGCCGGAAGCGCGCGGGGGTTGTCGGGCGCGTAGGTGACGAACGCGCGGGCGAAGGGCGCCACGGCCTCGATCATGGCCGGGTAGTCCTTGTCGGCGAGCACGCCCATGGCGAACGTCACGCGGCCCCGCGCCGCGTCAGCGCCGCCGAGCAGGTCGGAAAGCGAGGCGGCGAGCGCCTCGGCGCCCTGCGGGTTGTGCCCGCCGTCGACGATCGTGAGCGGGTCGCGCGCCACCACCTCGAAGCGGCCCGGCCACGCGGTGAGCGCGATGCCCTCGGCAAGCGCCGCGTCCGTGATGCGCCACCCGCGCCGCCGCAGCACTCCCGCCACCTCGACGGCGAGCGCCGCGTTCGCAGGCTGGTAGCTGCCGAGCAGCTGCGTCTCGAAGCTCGCGCCCTTGTAGCGGAAACGACGTACGAATGTTTCACGTGAAACACTCGGGGAAGCGCCTTCCGCACCCTTCGCGCCTTCCGCCCCGCGCGCGACCGCGGGCGAGCCGGAGGCTTCCGCCCCTTCCGAAGCCGACGTGAGCGGGAGCACCTCGAGCTGGGCGAAGTCGGGCGTGACGAGCTCGCAGCCCCGCTCGCGCGCGACGCGCTCTACCACCGCGGCCGCCTCGGGCTCCTGCGGCCAGCTCACCACCGGCGCGCCGGGCTTGATGATGCCCGCCTTCTCGCCCGCGACCTCGGCGAGCGTGCTTCCCAGAAGCGCCGTGTGGTCGAGCCCGACGCGGCAGATCACGCTCATCTCGGGCGCGTCGATCACGTTCGTGGAGTCGAGGCGCCCGCCGAGGCCCACCTCAAGCACCACCACGTCGCAGCACGCCGCGCGGAAGTGCTCGAGCGCCACGGCGCACATGAGCTCGAACTCGGTGGGGTGCTCGCCCGTGGCCGCCTCCAGGGCGCTCGCGTGCTCGCGCACGGCGAGCGTGGCGCGCGCGAGGTCGTCCCGCGTGATGTTCGCGCCGTCCACGCGGATGCGCTCCTCGAACGTCTCGATGTAGGGGCTGGTGAACAGCCCGACGCGGTACCCCGCGCACGTGAGCGCCGACGCCACGTAGGAGCACACCGAGCCCTTGCCGTTCGTGCCCGCCACGTGCACGAACCTCAGGTCGTCCTGCGGGCGGCCCATGCGCTCGAGCAGCGCGGTGATGCGCTCGAGGCCCAGCCGCGACGCCTGCCAGCGCGGCGTGTTGATGTAGGCTACCGGGTCGAACTCCTGCGGCGCGCGCGCCGCCCCCTCCCGCACGCTACATCGCCCGCCGCTCGCGCATGACGGCCGCGGCGGCGCGCGCGGCCAGGTCGGCCTCGACGCCCACCTGCAGGAGGGCCCGCACAAGAGCGATCTCCTCCTCCGCTGCCGCGAGGCGCGCGGCGTCGAGCGCCGCGGCGTGCGCGGGGCTCTCGGGCGCAGGGGCGCCCGCGGCCTCTTCGGCGCGCTCCGCACGGCTCGCCGCGCCTTCCGCGCCAGCAGCGCCGTCAGCGCTCGTCGCTTCCGTCGCTTCCGCGCCAGC
>NZ_JAAKEE010000065.1:0-12037 GCF_011038995.1 Adlercreutzia sp. ZJ242 | reverse complement strand
GTGAATACGTCGGCCAGGGCCGCCGAAGCGGCCGCGCATGCGGTAGGATTGTCCATGGAGGGCTCCTCTCTTTCTCGATTCTTGGTCGATAAGAGATTAGGGGAGCCCCCTTCGCCTCGCTCCGGCTCGTCGGCCAGCCTGGCGGCTGCCCTCGTCGCCGGAGTCGCTATACCTCCCCAAAAACGTTACGCCGTGTCATTCAACTCGAATCTTCTTCAAAGATAATTCGTCGATTTGCTCACCGACTGAGACGGCTCACAAATCACGCTTAGGAACGGAGATGGTCGTCTTGGACGCCTGGCGTAAAAGGATATCGCACCAGGCATCTGACGCTTGGTGCGACATCCGAAGCGCCCGCAGCGGGCTCACTCGAAAGCCTCCTAATCCCTCCGGAAGAGATCCCGCGTGTAGACCTTGGCCGCCACGTCGTCGAGCTCGGGGCTCCAGCGGTTGGCCACGATCAGGTCGCACCTCTCCTTGAACTCCCCCAGGTCGTGGGTGACCTCGGAGCCGTAGAACTCGGGGGCCTCCAGCGTCGGCTCGTAGACCACCACCGGGATCCCCTTGGCCTTCACCCTCTTCATGACGCCCTGGATGGAGCTCGCGCGGAAGTTGTCGCTCCCCGACTTCATGACGAGTCGGTACACGCCCACGACGGGCCTCTCCACGCCCTCGTACACCAGCCTCCAGACGCGGTCGACGACCTCCTCGGCGACGTAGTCCTTGCGCGTGCGGTTGGCGTCGACGATGGCCTGGATCATGCACTGCGGCACGTCCCTGAAGTTGGCGAGCAGCTGCTTTGTGTCCTTGGGCAGGCAGTAGCCCCCGTAGCCGAACGAGGGGTTGTTGTAGTGCGAGCCTATGCGGGGGTCGAGCCCCACGCCCTCGATGATCTGCCCGGCGTCGAGCCCGCGCACCGACGCGTAGGTGTCCAGCTCGTTGAAGTAGGAGACGCGCAGGGCGAGGTATGTGTTGGCGAAGAGCTTCACCGCCTCGGCCTCGGTGGCGCGCATGACGAGGGTGGGGATGGAGCCCGCCGGCTCCTCTGCCCCCTCGGCGAGGAGCCGCGCGAACTCGCGCGCCCGCCCCTCGAGCTCGCGGGCGTAGGGCGACTCGCTCGGCACCCCCACGATGATGCGCGAGGGGTGCAGGTTGTCGTAGAGCGCGCGGCCCTCCCGCAGGAACTCAGGGGAGAACAGGAAGCGCCCCTGCGGGTAGCGCTCGCAGAGGGACTTGGTGTAGCCGACCGGCACCGTGGACTTCACCACCATGACCGCCTCGGGGTTGACCTCGAGCACCAGCTCCACCACCTGCTCGACGTAGCGCGTGTCGAAGAAGTTGCGCTCCTCGTCGTAGTTGGTGGGCGTGGCGATCACCACGAGGTCGGCCGCCCCGTAGGCCGCCCTCCCGTCGAGCGTGGGGCGGAGGTCGAGCCTCCGCTCCCCGCGCGCCGCCTCGGAAAGGAAGCGCTCTATCTCGGCGTCCGCGATGGGCGACTCCCACCGCGCGAGCCTCTCCACCTTGTCCGGCACCACGTCAACGGCGTCCACGTGGTTGCACTGCGCCAGCAGCACCGCCAGCGACAGCCCCACGTAGCCCGTCCCGGCAACGGCGATTCTCATAGTCAAGTCAGTCCTCTCTCTTCGGTTTTCAAGGTCCAGGCCACGCGCGGGCACAAGCCCGCGCAGGCCGTCGTAAGCCGATCAATCTGCAGTTGCGAAAGCGTCATCCGAGGGCGTATGATTCGCCCCATAGCGAACCCCGCCCGAGCGAGGAGGGAGCACGCCGTGGAGAAGCGGATCGGGACCATCAAGGCGCCGTCAGACCTCAACGTGCTGCCGCACGAGATGGACACGGCCCGCGCCCTCGCCGACGCGGGGATGGACGTTGAGTTCGTGCGCCGCACGTGGGGCACACGCGTGACCTCGGCCGACCTCGAGGCCGACGGGGTGGTATGGGAGGTCAAGTCCCCGACCTCCGGGAGCCTGAGGGTCGTCGAGAAGCACCTCCGCGCCGCGCTCCGCCAGTCGCGAGACGTCGTGTTCGACGCGCGCAGGATGCGCGGGCTCTCCGATGCCGCCGTAGAGCGGGAGGTGGCGCAAGTGGGCCGCCAGCCTGACGCACGCCCGGCGCATCCTCTACGTGAGCAAGCGGGGCGGGGTTGTCAGGATCAAGTAGGGGTGGTATGATCGCGGCAGCAAAGCGCCCGATTGGTGAGCATTTCACATATATCCGGCGCTTTCTTTGCATCTAGTGCCGTGCTATCATGCAAATCAGAAAAGCGCCCGAACGGTATGTAATTTACCTAACTCCGGCGCTTTTCCCATGCCTACAGCCCGTAGTACCCCTTGTACCACCTGGCGAACTCCCGCAGGCCGTCCTCCAACTTGATGCTCGGCCTGAACCCCAGGTCGCGCTCCAGCGCGCTCGTGTCCGCGTAGGTGACGGGCACGTCTCCGGGCTGCATGGGCACGAGCTCGCGGTGCGCCTCGAAGTCGTAGCCCTCCGGCAGCACGCCCTCCTCCACGAGCACGCGCTGCAGCGCGCCCACGAAGCCCAGCAGGCTCTCGGGGTGCGAGTTGCCGATGTTGTACACGCGGTGCGCAGCCCGGGGCAAGCCGTCGGCGCCCGTCTCCACCGCGGGAGGGGCGCCCATCACGCGCACGACGCCCTCCACGATGTCGTCCACGTAGGTGAAGTCGCGCTGGCAGTCGCCCATGTTGAAGATCTTTATCGTCTCGCCGCGCACCAGCTTGTCGGTGAACCCGAAGTAGGCCATGTCGGGCCGGCCCATCGGGCCGTAGACCGTGAAGAAGCGAAGCCCCGTGGCGGGGATGGAGTAGAGCTTGGAGTAGGCGTGGGCCATGAGCTCGTTGGACTTCTTGGTGGCCGCGTAGAGGGACACGGGCGCGTCCACCCGGTCACCCTCGGAGAAGGGCACCTTCTCGTTTCCGCCGTAGACCGAGCTCGAGCTCGCGTAGACGAGGTGCCTCACGGGATGGCGCCTGCACGCCTCGAGCACGTTGAAGAAGCCGACGAGGTTGGAGTCCACGTAGGCCCTCGGGTTCTCGATGGAGTAGCGCACCCCCGCCTGCGCGGCGAGGTTCACCACCACGTCAAAGCCTCGCTCCCCGAACAGCTCCTCGACCGCCCGCTCGTCGGCCAGGTCGCCCCGCACGAAGGTGAGCCTCCCGGCGGAGAACCCGCCCGCGTCCGCGTCGCCCGCTCCCCCGCCCGTCGCGACGGCGAGCATCCGCAGCCTGTCCTCCTTGATCCCGACGTCGTAGTAGCCGTTCACGTTGTCGAGCCCCACGACCTCGCACCCGCCGTCCTCCAGCAGACGTTTGCACAAAAACGCGCCGATGAACCCGGCCGCGCCGGTTACTAGAACCCTACTCATCTCTACCTCCCTCAATTCTGTTGTTAAGAATTCTTTTTTTGTAATCAATGAAGAAAAGTAATGCACAGCCAGAGTACGAAGCTATCGAAGCGCAAGCAGCCCCCCACCCATTAAAAATGGGGATAAGAATGATATTTAAAACTATATTAGCGATGCCTGACATGAGCAGAAAAATGCCCATTCTCGATTGAAGTCCATGCGAGATGTAAATTGGTTGAACGATCTTGAAAAAGGCCATAGGGATACAACTTAAGAATAGTATTACCGTCAATCCATAGGAAGACGAATATTCCTCACCGTAAAGAATTGATATTGCATGCTGCCCAAACAGAACGAATAAAACTATGAGAATCGCTGAGACGGCCCATGACATCTTTATTGAGTTGACAACCGCCCTTTTCGAATCTCCTCTCGCTGAGTCGCCAAACAACACTTCTTTTAATGCGTCTGGGACAAGCAACAGCATGTTAGCCAAAGTAACCGCAACACTATATAGCCCTACTTCATAGTTTGTAGACAACCACCCTAGCATAACAACATCAATACTGTAGTTAATCGCGATTAAAGTTAGCACTATTGCCGTTACTGCACTTGACTTATAGATCTTTGTGAGATCCGCAAATCTGAGCTTTTTCAAGCTGGGCTTCAGACGAAAAGAGAGTGCGAGAGCAAGGGCACGCAATCCGTCATTAAAAGCATAGCATGCTAACGCACTCATCACAGTTAGCTTATCTTCATAAACAAGAAAGCAAAGAGCGACAAAGTACAATATGTCGCACACCAACTCAACTATATTTCTTTTTGAAGCATTTTCTATTACTGCAATCATGGACACGTTGGCTCTGAGCCCCGCCAAAGCAGACAGAGCCAAAATGGTTATAAAAAATGGATCAACCTGAAAGATCCAGAGAAAACAACAGCCTACGAAACCAACGCCAAAGTGAATACAAGAAAGAGCCACGAAAGTGAATTTAACATGCTCACCCTTTTCCCTCAAGAAAGTTGAATATGTCTGGCCCAGGCCAAACGCCATGCCAAGGCAAATAACCGATGCAATATTTATTATGTAGGCATATTCCCCTTTTAGTTCTACTCCAAGTCCCCTGTTCACAGCTACCGAAACACCGAACGAAACCATTACAGCAAGAAGCTTGCACGCTATTGCAACGTAATAACGCCTTTCAAGCCTCATCTTACTTTGTTGCTCTCTCGATAAGAGCTCAGTAAGCTCCCACCGTCAAAGATCATAATTAGCAACACAGTCAGGAGAGCGTACTTCCACAGTGGGGAAATGATATTTGCAAGATCGGCACGCGATGCGTAAATTATAATTGGCACCATATAGATATAAACGGTCAAAAAGAAGATGCTCTTTCGAGACGCTTTGTATAGCAGCCTTGCTATTGCGCCTTCAATGCATGCAACAATCGCCACTCCTATAATGCCTCCATGTACATATCCCTCTCCAACAATAGTGAAACCATACATAACCGAAGGGTTGCTCATAAAGGTATTGCTGAACCATAGCTGACACGAGTAGCCAGTATCAACAAAACATCGTATTACCTCATTCGCAATCGATTCAACGCCAAAACATCCCTCACAACCATTGTTGACTAGAATTTGCAAATTGCGCCCTGCGGATGCAAATTCACCTCCTAGCATCTGATATAGATAATCATTAGAAGCAAATTGGGAAACGCCTCCCGATAGAAAGAAGTATTTGTACGCACTCGTTAAGGGAAAAAGAAGCAAGCCGACACCCAATATGAATAAGACCTTCGCTGGGGTAATACGCTTGAAAGCCAGTAGGAGCAGCGTGATCTCTAGTGCAATCGAAAACATATAGTTCCGCTCTCCGGTAAGCATTCCGAAAAGAAAAACGATGGTAGGCACGATCACTATCCAAATCTTTTCTCGATCACCACTCTTTATCAAATACAGTGTGAGATAGTATGCATACAAGATAGTGACAAAATCAGCGGCGTAAAACGCTCCTCGAATAAATACATCTCCACTAGCATATATTGCGTTTTTGTTAGAAAAGCCTCCTGTTTCTATCAAGACAAGCGCAGCCACGATATATAGCGAAGACCCAATCATTGCAACTTTAATCAAATTACCTTTTTTAGGTAAAAGAAAGGAGGTGGAAAGAGAGGCTATCTCTTGATAAGATACCTCATCTTTCGGAAGGATCAGGGTCACAGCCGATAAAGCGAACCACTCAAGAAGAAGGGGCTCTTTGCTGTAGCCATACGTTACGTAAATGCCTAAACCATACAGCACAGCATAGCTGCAATAGTAGACAAACGAGAAGATCGCAAACCAGCATAATGGATGAATTAAATTAAAACCCACTAATGCAGACGAAGATACAGCCAACAATCCTATAGCGAAAACATGGACCAAAGCAGCTTGATCATCACTAAAGAGCATCACCATTCCTGAAATAAAAATGGCCAGAAGAAGCACTCCTGTTTTCTTTGTCGCCTGCGTCATCCCCCTCTCACTTCCATACGAAATCGCAAAAGTATTCCGCTCTGAGTTTCTCTGTCTTAAGAGGCTCTTTTCTACCAACACCACAATCACGCTCTTTTTCGCGCCCTGCTTTGTCGACCATGACTCAACAAACCTGTTCGATTTTTCTCTCTAATCACCTGAATTACCTCAGGACGCGCATGACAACATGCATGTATTTGACGTGTACTCCGCAATTCGACAAAAAAGTACTTGACAAAAAAAGCTCCATAGTTTTAGCCAAATTGAAGTTGGATCAGCATGCGTCTTATCAAACAAGGCTGTTTCTAACCATAAAGAAGAGGGCCGATAAGATCGATTTGCCTGTTGAGACAACCTCTTTCGAGAGCATAACTTCCATGAGCTACTTAATGTCAATCCTCGATCCATTACTTATCAGAGCTTTCGCTCGCACTCCATAGAATTTAGCAGCTCTGTCGTATTAATCGGCACATCCCCATAAGCTGTATCGCTTAAGACGTACCCCTCTTTCTCATACTGAGTCAAAAACAAAACCCCGGGACCCCGCCATTGAGGATTGCCAGTGAAAAAAATCTTATTCTTATAGCTTAACGCTAAAAAATCCTTAAAATCAGTTTCTGTGCAACCATTTTGGTCGTTCATCTTTACCAGTATATTGTTTTTGTTAATGCGTTTAATGCGTTTCTCCCACTTGTTCTTCGCATCCTCAAAGGACTTGTAATGAACGAAGATCAGATCAACATCATCAATCCGCCCAATAATAAGATCATTCAAATCGAGTTTGTATCTTCCGTGATTCTTCCTCTCTTCCAGCAATGTGACAACATGTGATTCCTTGTATGAAATACGTTCAACCGCAACATTGGAATAGTAGTCTAAATTTGCCAGAAAACGAACAAAGTCAGCGGGTGGAATCCAAAGACCAATCGTGGGTGTCTTGTACGGCAAACCGTATTTGTCATACAAGACACCTCCCCAGCAATTATTGCTCAGAATTGAAAAATCGCGATTCTTTAGCTTGATTCGGTACAAACCAGCAAATAATCGCTTGAGTCTCCTTTTGATTTGAGCCTTGCTTAGTTTAAACATCTTCCCACTTTCTGTTATCTCTGATTCAAATCAATATACGTACGCATAACCTGCGGTGAATATATTTGGATTCAATCTCGGTTTAGCTCCGAACGGCTAAAGCAGCGAACTTCTTCCATCTTTTTCTTTGTGATCTCATCTTCGATTGTGGAGAAGAATGCTTTTCGTCTTTTTTCAAGCAATCTGCTATCGTATTGTCTAGCAACATCATGATTTCTGACAACCTCGTCGGTAAGTAATTCCTTTTTCTCATCCTTGAGGCCAAAAAATGACTCGGAGATGGCTCGCGCGCTTCTCCGTCTAAAAACTCTGCTAACCTTTAGAAGCTCCGGTGTTCCACCCGTTTCCGATCCCAAGCATAAACAACCCCTACTCATTGCCTCAATCACCGATCGGGGCAATCCTTCCTGTAAACTAGGCTGAATGTAAACATCACATTTATCAAGCAATTCCAGAACGCTCAGATGCGGAACGTTTCCCGTGAATACCGTCTGACTCTCCACGCCATAAGATACCGCTAGCTGCTTTAAATAAGACTGATCACCCCCGCCCACCAACATATACTTCGCCTCAATCCCTCTCTTTTTCAGAAGGGCCAATGCCTCGATAACATATTGTTGGCCTTTTGTTTTAACATTTACCGCGGCAACCGTCATAAAAACAGGAGCAGTAAAATCAGCTTCTTTCAATTTTTTTAATCTATCTTTTAAAACAAGGTCGTTATTTATCTTGATATCAACATTTGATGCATGGCACGATTTGCCCGAACAAGGATAGCGCTCCTGAAGGAAGCGCTCCGTCACATACAAAACGTAACGGGCTTTCGACACAATATATTTCATTTCGAAATACATATACGGCGCGACTATCTTGCCGTATAATCCATGGTTCCAATAGGCATCCCATGCACAACCCATAGCCTCAACAAGAACCGGTACATCTCGCTTAAAGCTCAAGCGCGCAGCTCGATACGCGATCACAGAAGGACACCTGCATACTGTCAGTCTGCATTTCCTTATTGCTTGCTCCATGTCCGCATCGTAAACATGGAGCATAGCCGACTCCACTGATCTGACTTCAATAGTATTGGCAATATAGCCAGACACATCGGTGTCATCATCCGTTACAAAGCAAACTGACTCAAACCGCGTGCATAAGCAAATTTCACCAAACGATTCGAAATACCTCTTTAAGATCGAATGGAACTTCCCTGCTGAGTACAGGCGGCCTTTGCACTGCTTTATTCGAAAATCGGTAGCAATAAAAATCAATCTGAAACCCTTCTACTTATCGAACTGACTTCAGTGCAGCGCTTCTGAACAATCAGGGAGTTTTCTGGATAAAAGCCCTTTACTATACTTCCCGCTGCTATAACACTATTTGCCCCGACATGCGTTCCTCGCAGAATTATCGCTCCTGCTCCTATCCAGCAGTTTTCACCAAGGAACACCTCTTTGCATCTAAAACTTCCGTCTTTAATTCCGCCTTTACTTCTAAAGTCAAGATCGTGATCATAAATCAAAACATTTGGACCGAATTCGCAACCATCCCCTATTAATATTGAGTAATGACAGTTAACGAGACATCCTCTATTAAAGAAGACATTACGCCCAATCATGAGCCGTCCCGACTCAGATACGTTTAATGAGCAATTCCCTCGAGTTCTTAAACGTTTTCCAATAAAGAGCGTAGAAGAAGCCGAGAGGGAGATGCTGTCTGAATATGCAATGCAGAGCAGAGGGTCATATTTAAGCCGACTTCCGTGAATCAGTTTTCCGCAAAACAAGCGAACATTAGATCCGATAACACGCAAAGCCACTAGAATTATTCTTTTAACGTTCACGAGATATCCCCATTGTCCGGCAAATCACCAAATTTACCGATCTTACATCGAACACCTCTTCAGCAAGCCTTCTACTTGCTTCAGCCATTGACAACGCCTTAGATCGATTGACCGCAATCGAGATCATTTTTTCCGCTAAGTCATGCGCATTTTTTGGACTGACCAAATAGCCATTAACTCCATCAAGGACGACTTCTCGACTACCTACAGCATCAGCAACAATAATCGGGCGACCAGTCGCCATCGCCTCCAGTCCAGATTTAGGTGTGCCCTCACCATAATACGAAGGAAGCACGAAACAAGAACATTTTTTCAAAAACGGGCGAACGTCTTTCTGCTCCCCCTGATACGCGATAGTACCGTCATCGATATAAGGCTGAAGTTGTTCCAGTCGAATAGACGTTGGGTTACTATCAAAGGCGCCGACTACATCAAACTTCGCATCTGGAATCTTTCGCTTCACCAGTCTCGCTGCATCAAGGTATTCGATGATACCTTTGCCTTTCACCAATCTACCAACAAATAGAAATCGAGTTTCTTGAGGCAATGGGCTGAAATCAAAGCGTTGTATGTTTACTCCAGAGCCACGAACCATGACGATTTTGGAATCATCAACTAATCTTAACGAGACAAAGAGCTTGGCATCATCTTGGTTTTGGAAAAATACCTTCTTTGCATACCGCAAGGAATATCTATACTCTAGCGAGACAAGCTTTGCAATAAACCCTGGCTTTTCCGATCTATAAACCGAACCAAGCCCGCCCATCATCACGTATACATCACCAATACCGACTCTATGAGCAGCGACGCTGCCATAGATGTTTGCTTTCACATTAGACGTAAAAACCTTATCGGGCATCTCAGAGCGTAAATTCTCCATTAGAGACTTGAGCGTCTTCAGATCGTCGAAAGGATTCGTACCCGTCCTGGACACATAAAACTGACGATAAGACATACCTTTAGCGCCAAAGAACTGAGTCCATATCGACTCTTCTTCATCCCCGAAAATAATTACAGAATGCCCTAAAGAAACAAATTCTTTCGCCATATCAAGACGAAAGCGAGGAATGTCCTTTGTTGACGTAACAATGATAGCTATCTTCATTTGGGAAAGTCGCTTATCTCTTCACATTATGGTCATAGATTCCGAAGTTCCAAGACCCAGGACCGCGCCGACCGTCGCGAACATCAGCTTGACATCCCGAAGGAACGAGAAGCCGGCCATGTCCCTCAAGTTGTGCTCCATCTTCCTCGGAAGAACGTCCTCCACGTAGGCCCGCTCGACGTCGCCCTCGGCGTCGAGCAGCTCGGCCTCGTCCTTGAAGACGATGCTTGCGTTTGACGTCACTCCGGCAGGCAAAAGGAATGTTGCCATCATCTCGGGGGTGTAGGACGCAACGTATCTCGGGACCTCCGGCCTCGTGCCCACGAAGCTCATCGTCCCCCGGAGAACATCGATCAGCTGGCTGAACTCGTCCAGCCTGAACTTCCGAACCACCGAGCCAACCCTGGTCACGCGAGCGTCGCCGTTCGTCGTGACCGCAGAGCCGATCCTGTCAGCGTCCTGAACCATGGTCCGGAACTTGAAGATGCGGAACGTCTCGCCGTACTGGGTCACGCGCTCCTGGCGGTAGAACACGGGGCCGGGCGAGTCGAGCTTGATGGCGATCGCCAAGACGGCGAACAACCACCAGGTCAGGGCAAATATCACGAGGGAGCCCACGACGTCGAGCGCCCGCTTGGCGGCGAGCTGGCCGCGCTTCTTGGCGAGCGAGTCGTAGTAGGGCCGCACCTCGTCCAGGCGCATGCCCTCCGGCAGCTCGTCCCAGGAAAGCCACCTCATCGGAGGCTTCTCACCTCCTCCGCGAAGCACTCGATGACGTACTCCACCTGCTCGTCGGTGAGGCAGGTGTGCAGCGGGAGGGTCACCTCGTTAGCGAATCGCGCGTAGGCGTTGGGGTAGTCGGCGATGTCGAAGCCCAGATTCCGGTAGGCCGTCATCATGGGCAGGGGCTTGTAGTGAACGTTGCAGGCGACGCCGCGCTCGGCCATCCCGGCGATGAGGGCGCTCCTCTGCCCTGCGTCGATGCCGGGGACGCGGCAGATGTAGAGGTGCCCCGACGACAAGTGGCCTTCCGCGTAGTGGGGCAGCGGCTCGATTCCGAGCGGCTCGAGGGCAGCGTCGTAGCGCTCGATGATCTCGCGGCGGCGGGCCAGCATGCCCGGGTAGCGACCAAGCTGGACCAACCCGATGGCCGCCGCGACGTCGGTCATGTTGCACTTGTACCAGGGGCCGACCACGTCGTACTCCCAGGCCCCGAGCTCGGTCTTGGCGAGGGCGTCCTTCGACTGGCCGTGCAGGCTCAGCAGCTGCAGCCGGCGGTACATCTCGGCGTCTTCGACGCCGGGGATCGAGCGCCACGTCAGGCAGCCGCCCTCGGCGGTCGTGAGGTTCTTCACCGCGTGGAAGCTGAAGGAGCTGAAGTCGGCGACGGAGCCGACCGGCTCGCCGCGCCGCGTCGCGCCCAGCGCGTGGGCGGCGTCGGCGCAGACGGCCACGCGCCCCAGGGCCTCCTGGACCTCGCCCGCGGGCCGGAAGGCGCCCCTCCTCGCCTCTGCGACCTGGAAGATGGCGTCGTAGTCGCAGGGCACGCCGCCCAGGTCGACCGGGACGATCGCCTTCGTCCGCTCGCTGACCGCCGCCTCCACGGCACCGTAGTCCATCTCGAGGGAGCCGGGCTGGCAGTCGACGAGCACGAGCGTGGCGCCCACGTGGCAAGCGACGCTGGCGCTCGCCGTGTAGGTGTAGGCCGGCGCGATCACCTCGTCGCCAGGCCCGACGCCCAGCACGCGCAGAGCCATCTCGGCGCAGGCGGTCTGCGAGCTCAGGCAGCAGCAGCCGTCGGCCCGCAGGTAGCCCTTCAGCCTCCGCTCGAGCTCCTTGACGCGCGGGCCCGTCGTGATCCAGCCGCTCCTCAGCGCGTCGGCGACCTCCGCGATCTCCGCCTCCGTGACGTCCGGGGGCGAGAACGGGACCTGCATCCTCATAGCCACAGCCTATTCCTCCTCATCGTGAAAGTCCGGGCGGTACGTCGGCACGGCCTCGGCCAGCGCCCGCCTGACGTCGTCGTTGGTGCCGCCGAGGGACGCGCGAAGGATCTCGAGGCGCCTCCCCACGTCGCCCACCTCGGGCTGGGCCGCGGTCA
>NZ_JAAKEE010000064.1:0-12709 GCF_011038995.1 Adlercreutzia sp. ZJ242 | reverse complement strand
CCCCGGGGTCCGCCGCGAGGGCGCGCTCCATGGCGGCGAAGTCCGCGTCGAGGTACGTGTCGCCGTTCAGCACGAAGACCTCGGGCCGCGCGCACAGGGCCAGGGCCCCCTTGAGGGCGCCGCCCGTGAGGAGCGGCGCGTCCTCGGGGCTGTAGTCGACCTCAAGGCCCCGGTACGTCCCCATGAAGTAGTTTTCGATCTGCTCGCGGCGGTAGCCGTCGGCGATGACCACGCGGGCGAACCCGGCGGCGTCGAGCTGGTCGAGCACGCGGCGCAGGAAGGGCTCGCCGGCCACGGGGGCCATGGGCTTGCACACGCCCGGGACGACGTGCGCGAGGCGCGTGCCGAAGCCGCCCGCGAGGACGACCGCCTCGCGCGAGCGGCCCGCGGTGCCCCTATATTCGGCCCGCGTCACTCCGCGCCCCCGAACAGCTCGGCCTCGACGGCGGCGCACAGGCAGTGGTAGACGGGCAGGTGGAGCTCCTGCACCTGGAAGACCTCGTCTCTCGGAACCCGCACGCACACGTCGGAGAGCGCGGAGAGGTCCGACTCGGCGGAGCCGGTGAGGGAGACGACCCGCATCCCCCTGGCGCGGGCCACCTTGGCCGCCTCGACCACGTTCGCCGAGTTGCCGGACGTGCTGATCGCCAGCAGCACGTCGCCGGGCCTCCCGTAGCCGTAGACCTGCTGGGCGAAGACCCCGACCGCCGCCTCGTCGTTGCCGAAGGCGGTCGAGAGCGCCGTGTGGGAGACGAGGGAGATGGCGGGCAGCGCCCCCTCCAGCCACGCGGGCGCCTCCTCCCCGTTGGCCGCGCGGTAGGCGCCCAGGAACGCGGGGTCGACGGGGCGCTTGAACCGGAAGCCCTTCATGAGCTCGCCCACCACGTGCTCCGAGTCGGCGGCCGACCCGCCGTTGCCGCACGCGAGCAGCTTGCCGCCGGCGCGGAACGACCCAGCCAGCATGTCAGCCGCCGCGCGCACGTCGGCCTCGCAGGAGCGCATGTCCGGATACCGCTCGAGCAGGGAATCCAAGATCTCAGTCTTAGCCTGCGGGCACCTGGCGCCCATCATCGGGCCTCCCCCAGGTCGTAGTCCTCGGCCTCGTAGTAGACCACCGTCGCGCCGTCATCCTCGAACTCGAACGGGATCTCCAGCAGGCCGCCCATGGCCTCCCGCACGCCCGCCTGGGCGTCGGGCTCGACGTAGAAGACGAGGAACCCGCCGCCGCCCGCGCCGAGCAGCTTCCCGCCCAGGGCGCCCGCGGCCGTCCCCCGCGCGTAAAGCTCGTCGATCGAGTCGTTGGACACGCCCGGCCCGACGCCGCGCTTCAGCCTCCACGTGGCGTCCAGCAGCCTCCCGAACTCCGCCAGCGGCCTCGCCTTGTCCGTCAGGGCCGCCTCCGCCTCGTCCACGAGCGCCAGCATCTCCTTGAGCTGCGCGGTCCCGCCAGCCGCCCTGTTGGCCTTCTGAACATCGGACGAGAAGCGCGTGAACCCGGTGAAGAACATCATCAGGCTGCCCTCAAGCTCGCGCCTCCGCTCCCCCGGCATCACGATCGGATGCACGCTGAACCCGTCGCCCGCGAAGTCGATGCGGTTGAGCCCGCCGTAGGCGGCGGCCACCTGGTCCTGCCAGCCGCCCGCCTCTCCGCAGAGGTCGCGCTCCAGGCGTATCGCCTCCCTGGCGAGGCGCTCCTTGGACGCGTAGGTGCCCTTCATGCAGTGGAAGGCGTTCAGCATGCCCACGGCAAAGGAGGAGGAGGTCCCCAGCCCCGAGCGCGCCGGGAGGTCGGCCTCGTAGGTCACGCGGAGCTCGCGCATGTCGAGCATGGCCATGGCGTTGCGCACGGCGGGATGCTCGAAGTCGGCGGGGTTGGCCACCCGCTCGATCCTGGAGTAGACCAGCTCGTTTCTGTAGTCGAAGAACCGCGGCAGGTGCCTCGCCGTCACGTAGCAGTACTTGTCGAACGTGGTCGATATGACGGAGCCCCCGTGCTCGCAGAAGAACTCCGGCATGTCCGTGCCGCCGCCGAAGAAAGACATGCGGAATGGAGTGCGTGTGATAATCATACAGAGCCCTCTAAGAAGTTGCGTATTTCTTTTTTTGAACCATCTAGACCGTCTCTCCTACATTTCTTTACGGATTTGTAAATTCCATTGACCCAAAAAGTTGTGATTTGCACTATAAAAACTGAAGTCGCGGGCTTGCTTGCCGAATATCGGAACATAACCGGAAGAGGCATTCAGCGAATGGGAGCACAGAAAGACCAACGGCACCGTCAAAGAGCCTAGCAGCTCGAGCAAGGCCATGAAACACACAAACTGCATATCCAGAGCGCTCGATTGCATGAGCAGATTCCGTCCGCAGCTCTTGGGATGCGTGCTCATCGCCAAGCAAGATGCCAAAGCGGCTATCTCTGAATAGTTGGGGATTTCTTCTTTTCGGAGCATCTAGGTCACCTCCCCCACGTTTTCTCGCAGATTTGCAAGATTTTTGTCGAGAGAAAGAATCGCTGCGCCCAATCTTGGGATCGAATGAAGGATGTATCCATTAAAGCGGTGATCAATTTGCAGATTATTACTTAAAAAGTTGGCTGTTGCGATTTGCTGCATAGCTCGTTCGCCAAAGTCAAATCGGTGTAGTTTACACGCGAAATCTTCCCGGCTTTAGAAGACTTAGGCACCCTTCTTTTATGCAGGAAATACATGTTGTATCGACAATCGAATATGCAACTTCTGGCCACTTCCAACAATTGTATAAGAGTTGCGAAATCGCCTGTCCCGCAACAAGGCCCCAAACGCCCAGATCGAATAGTCCGCAGAAAACGGAGCTGAGGACAACACCTAGCGCACTTCCAATAACAAAATGAGTCATGTAGGGTATCTCATTCGTTCCCGCGATAAACGAGGCGCATAGTTGCTGATGCTTGAAAGGAATATAATAGATCCCCAAACAAAGCAGCACAGAGACGCTAATTTGCCTTCCTTCCCCAAAAAAATGAAGCATGGGCACACCCACAGAAAGAAGCAGAAACAACATAGCAATATATATAAGCAGAAAAAACGCCATAGAGACTGCCAGCTGTTCTTTTAGTCTGCGCAGGTCGCCACATGCAAAAGAGGACTGCATCGCAGGCTGACTGCTCGAAAAATGAGCTGCAGCAATTGTGGAAATCGCAGTGATTAACTGAACGGAAATCGAATAAATGCCAGTTTCCGATAAGGTAAGAAAAACAGACGCAACGACAACCGTTGCCTGTCCTGATAAATAGTTGCTTAGCGAAACCAGACCGTCTCGCCATGCGTTATACCAAATGGTCTTAAATAAGTCATAGGAGTCTCTGAAGGAAACCTTTTCGTCGAGTTTTTTCAGTCCTACCCCAATTTCCTCATAGCGGTAGAACGCCGCTTTTGAACATATCCTGAGCAGAAACCCGTAGGACAAGTATGCAAATGCTGGAGCTATAATCCCCAGCCCCGCAGAAAGCAGCAAAACTGACAGTGTCAGTTGAACAATTCTAGAGACAACTAGAATTTGATTATATCGTTTTACTGCGCCGATGCCTCGTAGCAAGGTTGCAAAATAGCCGTAGTATAGATTCAGGAAAAGAGCTGACACATAAATCATCCAAGCTAACAGCACTGTCAGCACATCAAGTTCCGGCGAGATAAAGAGAATATAGGGCGTACCTACAACAAGCAACAGCGCGAGTGCAACAAGGGAAACAACAAGGTACAGAAGCCTGCAAGTTTTTTGAAGTCTGTTCAAAAGTGAGATATTTGCAGCTGAGCCAGTCTTTGGTGCAACCTGAGAAGAAATGCCTTTCTTTTCCAGTCGCACCGCACCTGACCAGGCAAATGTCACATTTCTTGCAATTGTTGGATTAAATCCAAAATCAAATAAGGCAGACAGGGCGCCCAAACTCACAAAGACATACCACAGCCCCAGATAGCCGCCAGACAAGAACGTGGTTAGAAAGGGGAGAATGAGCAGGTTCGCCGTCATTGATAACACGGTTCCTGCATATCCCCAAGCAATATCCGATTTGGTAGTCAAAATTGCCACTAGAATCACTCCATTGCCTCTAGGGCATCAGAAAGAGTATCTGCGATATATTCAATGGAGTGAGCCGAAAACAATTCAGCGAAAGATACCTCTCTAGAGACAATCAGATTACGCTCGCTTAGTAAATTGAGTATCCTCCGGCAAAACCGCTCAACATCATCTTCGCAGTAGACTAAATCAGAGTAATAGCTTGAATAGCACTTGGCCATTTTGAACGGAGTTGCTACCACTACGCATCGATAAGAGAGTCCATCGAGCAACGCTCCGCTCACCCTATTTTGAAAAGATAACCCGACTGGAGAAAGCGAGATCTTAGCATATCGAAGCATCGATGCATACTCCGCCTCATCAAGCCTTTCTGAAGAAATCCGCAAGTATCCATCATTAAAGAAGAGGTCACCTTTCAGGTACACCCTACAATTATTTTTCGCAAAAAAACTAGTGCGCTCCTCAAAACTCGCAATAGCGCGAACGAACTCAGAGTCATTGCTTCCGCAAAGACCCACTGCATCATAATCATGTGTCGCCAATGAACAACTCTTGTCATCAAGGTAAGCAGCTTCAACAATTGGATGGGGACAAACATGAACCCGGTCCGGCGTCACTCCCAGCTTATCAATTAAACACCGACCAATAAAGGGCTCTCCAACCGCATGATGGATCCGATTTTTATATAGGCTGAAGCAGGCCCTTTTTATGGAGCTCATACACAACTCATCAACGCTCTTATGATGAACCATGAGAACATTACCTCGCAGATGGGGCGAAAAGAGCAGCATCAACGGGTCACTTGACAACAGGACAAGAGACGAACCAGGAACCTTTTTCCAATAATGAGATGCAATCGCCGCGTTTCTTTTTGTTTGTATCCGCCCCGCGATTTTCCCCTCACATGGTTTTAGTAGTTTCCCGGGTGTAAAGAACTCGTACGAAAAACGACGCTCTCCCAACAATCCAGGAACAACGCGCGTATCAGCATTTGCAGACAATGCCTCCAAGTATTTCTTATTAAAATCAACATGCCCCTTTGGAAGCAAAAGATCAGCGACAACTACGGTATTACTCATTTGAGCACCATATCCCAGCAATCACAATCGCGCAGACAGAATATCCGCAATGCGCATACTGGCAAACCCATCTCCGTAAGGGTTAGACGCCTTCGACATGGAAGCGTAGCTGCGTTCATCTTTGAGCAGCTCAGTAAAGGCTGAATATATAGATTCTTCGGAGGTGCCTACTAAACGAAGAGTTCCTGCCTCGACCCCTTCGGGACGCTCCGTCGTGTCTCTCATTACCAAGACAGGCTTTCCAAGGCTAGGAGCCTCTTCTTGAATTCCCCCACTGTCAGTCAAAACCAAACAACTTGCAGCGAGGTAATTGTGAAAAACAGAGACCTCGAGCGGTTCAATAATTCTCAGCCGATCACATCCATCTAACTCCAAATGCGCCGCTTCTCGAACTTGCGGATTCATATGAATCGGATAAATTGCCTTTACGTCTAAATTTTCGTCAAGGACTCGGCGAATAGCCCTGAACATCTGATGCATAGGCTCCCCAAGATTCTCGCGCCTATGAGCTGTAATCAGAATCAAGCGACTACCCGAGGCCCAATCAATCATTTCATCACGATAGCCAGGGAGAACTGTTGTATTCAGTGCATCTATTCCGGTATTGCCAGTTACAAAAATTCTCTCCTCATCCTTCCCTTCCGCAAGAAGATTTTGTCTCGTTGTTTCAGTTGGCGCAAAATAGTACTCTGCCACTATATCGACCACCTGTCTATTAAATTCTTCAGGCCAAGGAGACCGAATGTTGTACGTTCTCAAACCAGCTTCAACGTGGCCAACTGGAACGCGCAAATAAAAGCTCGCCAACGCCGCAGCAAAACTGGTAGAGGTGTCTCCATGCACAAGAACCAGGTCCGGTAGCTCTCTCTCGATTACATCTTTCATGAGCAGCAGAGCTTCCGAAGTGACATCGAACAAAGTTTGGCCAGGTTTCATTATTTTTAAGTCATAGTCAGGCTCCACGCCAAAAACGCATAAAACTTGATCCAGCATTTCGCGATGCTGGCCTGTAACACACACGACGGTTTTAAACTTTGCGGAACGACGCTTGAGCTCGTTGACCAGGGGGCACATCTTAATAGCTTCTGGGCGCGTACCGAACACCAGCATTACCTTTTTCATTTAGAAATTTCCTTCGAGTCCCTTGTCCTTGCCAACAAGATACCTGCGAACTCATTCTCGCTGGCCTCAAGCAAACCAACAGCGAGGCTTAATACCCCGTAGACAGTAATAGAAAGGTGATAACTATAGAACAAGAGGAACCAGATCATTCCGAATACAAGCCATGGGGACTTATCAATGCTTTTCAAAAAGGAAACAAGCACCGAAAAATAGAAGCAGAGCCCAAATACGCCACCTACCAAAAAGAAACAATTCAGCGACTCGTGCATTGTATAATATGCTCCTAGAACCAACTCCCAATCGGAAAATGCGAAGACAGTCAAATCCTTGAAATATCCCAGGCCGTCTGTCACAGTGCCGATGAATCCTTTTCCGAAAGGTAAAAACCAAGGCTTATTGATCAATTCATAACCGATATTTAAGAACTCGGTTACTCTCATTTGCGCAGAAGACGGCATTGATTCAAGCCAGTTGTCGCCAAAGCTAAATAGTCCAACCGCTTGCTCGATCTTGCTTGAAAGCAAGAAACTATCTGCAGCAAGCTTTGGTAACAGGAATAAAACTGCAAACACTATGATAAACACTGCGAGTACCGTTACAAATAGACTTTTTACGTTAGCGCCTTGTTGTTTGCACGACAAGAAAATAATGACGAAAGGAATCAGCACGGAAACGATTACGATCTTTCCACTCGCGTTGTACCTCAATGAAAGCACGAGTATTACCGCACCGGAGATTGCAAGAATAGCGCGTGCGCTCTTCGACATGTTGCCATATACAATTAGAATTAAAGAGCCAGTCAGCAAAAAGTAAACGTCGCTAACCTGCAGAGACTGAAGCCCGCCTCTATTCCCATAATTGTCAAACGCCAAGCAAGCAAGAAACACTATAGCCAAACCGACAATGATTGAATAAAGGTAAGGACGAAGCTTCTTAACGCTTCCTTCTTCCGCAAAAACAATCACAAAAAAGCAAAGGCAGATCGCAAATGGCAACACATACGAATATACACATCCCACGAGCTGTCCAAGGCTCCCGTTCTGGCTAGCAAAACCATTATCGTCAAGACAATAGGTAATCGCAGTCATAAATAGTCCGATATAGATAAAAAAACTCAGCCCGTTAATAAACGACTTTGCTTGCAGATTGAAATTTTTTGCCGCAATTCTCTTTCTTCTTAGCGCCATACAGAACGCAGGTAAAAGCATCCAGACCGCAAGATTAAGACCAGCTAGTCGAAAGTTTTTAAAACCATAGAACATATCAGATCCGACAAAAGTTGCGCTTTCCATGCTAAAACAGGTAAAGATTACGTATAAACCCACGTAGGCTAGCGGCTTATCAGCAATAAAAAGCCAGAATAGAACTATCACCTCAACAGCACATAAGGCAGCCATTATCGAAAAGCTATCGTAGAAGAAGCTGTTCAAAAGTCCAACTAGCGTTGAACAGACGATCAGTCTAAAATCAACGTATCGAGCGCTTTGGATCCGTTGCTGTACAAGAGAGTGATTGCTCTCTTGATTATCCCACGCTGTTGAGGAGATGCAGCTAATCGACCTTTTAGTAATCCACCTCGCCGAAGGCATAGTCTACCGAATCCTAACTTGAGATTGAATGAAGTGCTTTGCTATCACAATAGCAATATGATCCAGATCGCAATAACCGTTAGCGATTAGGCCATCTAAGCGCCGACTTTGATAATTTGCATGACCTACATTCTCAACGCTTGGGAACAAGGTCGTACAAACGCAGTAGCAGAAAGCCTTAACCGACATCATCCGTAACCGCCGCGGCTTTATGAGTTTTGAGGTCCTGAAACACTGTTGCCTGCCGGTCTTCGATCATGAGAGCAAACCTAACAAACCCATCCCACTGTTTGTGAAAAGCGACAAGAGAAAAGAGGGGAGCTAGCTAGCGAACAGATCCACCGAGACGAGAATTCAATCTCCCCCGCACTAGTAACAACATATTCATTTTTCTGACTTTTGGTCATCATTTTTAAAGCTACTTTATGAAGGGCTTGGTTTGTTGTTCCCTTATTTTATCTTCGAGCGTTGACTTGGAATTGAATTCTCTTTGTTTGACCTGGCCAGACAAAAGATTTGGTTATTTTTCCCACACATTACCCCAAGCCTAACAAACCCATCCTGTTGTTTGTAATTGTTTGATGAGTGCACTTATTCTTTCCCGCGCTTTTCACCAGCGCTCGTTTCTGTAATCATTTCCACAAACGGCTTTAGTGATTTCTCAAACGAGTTATTATTTAGAACACTTTTACGAACCTTCCACTCTACAGAGGATTCACTTCGACTGCTTATATAGCTTACTAACTCACAAAAAGAATCGTTCGTTTCAAAAATATACCCGAGATCATTCTTTTCAATTTGCGACGCAACCTCATAAACATACGGAGTCGCAATGATATCCATTCCGCTGCCAACATACTCAAGAAACTTATTCGGAAAAGCCACATTATTCGTCACGCAATCTTCTCGAAGCATGAAAGCAAAATCGCCCGAGTACAAAACCTGGCGAAGCATTTGCGGCTTGAACGACCTCACTACCACATCGACCGTTTCGGCTCCAAGCATTGACCGGATCTGTCCGATATCGTGCGAGAAAATCAGCAGCTTTGAGGGCTGTTTGATTTCGGCAGCAATACGACGATACAACTCCAGAGTTTGAGGAATACATTGCCACGAAGAAGCACCCCCAGAATAGATAAATGCAACTTCTTCGTTTCTCAATCCAAGCTCACTACGGTAACGCCGACGCAACATTTCGTACTCATGGACATCAGGTATTTCGGCCGATGTTGCACAAGGAACAATATATGCAATAAGATCATTAACATGATACTTACGAGCTATATAGTTTTTTAATGCACTTGTCACAACAAAACAACTGTTAGAGTATTTCAATCCCTTACGAATCGCGTCAGAGTCAAATAAGTATATCGCTCGATTACGGAGTTTCTTTACTAAAGAAGCGTTTTTGGACAACTCAATAGCATCCTCCGATGAACCATGTATATCTAGAACAATCGGAACACTAACTGCCTTCGTAATGCGCTTTGCCATATAGGGCATTCCTAATCCCGACAAAACAACTGCGGAGTAGCATTCTTTTTTAAGCTCCCGAATCGTTATCTCAAGAAGATCCCTATATCGAAGATACCAAGACACAGGCCGAGATAACTCTGCTTCAAAAGCATGAAACGAGCCTCCCGCATTGATCACTTCCCTCGCTCTGCTTCTCACCCTTTCTTTGCTCTGAAGGACAAGAAAATCTGTTGCAATTCCATAACTTGCAAAAAGAGCTTCGGCTCTGTTCTTTATCAATCGAAGCTCTCCACAAGTAGTAAGGATATTCCTATCTGTAACAAACAGCACTTTATTCATCGCTATTCCTATTAGAGTGAGGTAGACGGATATCAGAATTCCCGCGTTGAATCATCAGAGAATCGTTTAGGTAACGTCTTTCAAGAATACGCTTTTTCGCTATAACAAGATCGTCACCAAGATGTGCATCCCTTCGCAGAATTGCCCTTGTACTAAATTTACGATTGTCCTCTGAACTCGCTTCACCAAAGAAAAAGCTCCCACTTTTGGTGTCATCTGGCGATCGAAAACCTTGACCGTTATCATGAGTCATAGCGTTTGAAACATATTCATGGCTTTTTTCGATTTCAGCCTCATATAGGCGGTTTGTGCGACACCCCGAATTGAAAGGCACTTTTTCTTTTGTTTGAGGTTCATCTTTGTCTTGATTATCAAGATTGAATCTGCCTCTGGCCCTGGGTTTTCTTCCAATCGATAAAAAACCATGAGCCGATAAAACTATCACATCAGGAAGGGGTACGCATGTCACCGGAATGAATACCGATCGGTTTCCATGAGCCCATCCGCCACCAACCAATCGAAGATTAACTCGAATGACTCTGGAGCCTACTATCGCAGCTCTTTTGAGCGTTCTGGCCCTCATTTCTGACATTCGCCAACTTCTCAACAATTCACAATTTCTTTCACCGTTGTTTCTCGCCTTTGAATAACGATCGAGTTATCAGGATAGGAACCCTTAATGACGCAGCCCGCCCCAACAACGCAGTTCTTTCCCATTATTGTCCCCCTAAGAATGACTGTATTGGCCCCAATCCAGCTGTTCTCTCCGATAACGACATCATCGCAGCAGAAAACACCATCTTTGAGCCCCCCCCCCTGAGCGAAAATCATGATCGTGGTCATAGACGAGGACGTTCGGGCCGAACTCGACGCCTGGACCTATGACGATACGGCGGTGGCAGAACACGCCACAGTTGTAGTTGAACTTGGCTCCGCTTCCTATGACGAGCTCAGCCCCTGAGCGAACCTTGATCTTCCCGCCGCTATGAATGCGAACCTTGTCACCGAGGCTTACCCTTGCGTTCCTGTTGAACTCAAGAACCACATTAGGAGATATGCGCTGAACCAAACCGCTCGTGAAGTTGCTTCCATACGCCATCTTCCTAATTCCGATTCTAACGAAGGAATAGCAGACGCTTATGATGTTATTTGCCAGTCTTCTCATGTTGCTCAAGTTCCTTTAGATATTCCAAGACAACGATTTGCCGGTCAAATTCCCTGCGAACTTTCTTGCGCCCAGCCTTGCCCATCTCTACCCGCTGGTCCCTCGGCAGGGCGAGAAACGCCTCCATCTTCTGGATCAGGCACTCACTGTCCCTTTCCCTGACGATAAAGCCGTTGACCCAGTCGTCAACGATCTCCCTGCATCCAGGTCTATCGGTCGTGATGATCGGTCGCGCGCAGGCGCAGCTTTCCAACAGCACGTTCGACATCCCCTCCGGGTAGTACGACGGAAGAACAACGCAGCTAGCCATCTCGTACAGAGGCAGGACGTCCTCCACGCAGCCATGGTAAACAATCGCTCCGCTCTCTTGGCACTGCCTGAGTCTCCCTTTGTACTCGGGCTCACAAGCGCCGCAAACGTGAAATTCAGCATCAGGATGTCTCTTCTTTATTTGCTCGGCGGCGTCTAGATACTGCTCTATGCCCTTCTCCTTCATGATGCGAGCGATGAACAGGAAGCGCACGCGCCCGTCATCGGGATACTCGAGGGCGGGAAAGCGGTCGACATTCACGCCGGAGCCCGGAAGGAGGTCGCACGCCCCCGAAACAGCGCCCTTCCCCAACATGAAGTCCCTGTTGTCTTCGTTCTGGAAGAACACCTTCTGGGCCTTCGCAAGGCCCCTCTTGTAGAGGAAGAGCGTGATGGCCTGGAGAGCGCCACCGTTTTCCACGGCGGTCCCCAAGCCGGTGATGTTCACGACGTATGGAATGCCCAGCCTGCCGCAGGCCATTCCCCCATAGACGTTCGGCTTGATCGTGTAGGTAAAGACGATGTCGGGCCGCTCGTCTTTCAGGAGGGACTCGTAAAACGAGATCAGCCTGAGCTCTGCCAACGGGTTCGTCCCGTGCCTCTGCAGCGAACAGCACGGCACGAACCTCGCGCCCAGGTCGACGATCTTCGCAACCATGCCTCCCTCAGGGAGGCTGCAGACCACCTCATGCCCTTCGGCGACGAGCGCCTCTATCAACTCCTGCCGGAAGCGGTACAGGCCCATGTCGCTGTTGGCCAGAATCAGGATCTTCATTTCGCGGTACCCTCCAGCTCGCCGGGCGCACCCGCGAACCTCTCCATGGTCGCGCTCGTCTCGCTGCTGATGCCGGAGCGGCGGAGGAGGACCTTGAACGTGGCGACGAAAACCCTCATGTCCATGGCGAGCGTGCAGTTGTCCGCGTACTCGAGGTCATATCTGAACTTGTCCTCCCACCTGATGGCGTTGCGGCCGTTGACCTGGGCCCATCCGGTCAGCCCGGGGCGGACGTCGTGGCGGTGGCGCTGCTCCTCGCTGTAGAGGGGCAGGTACTCCACCAGGAGCGGCCGCGGGCCGACGAGGCTCATGTCGCCCTTGAGGATGTTCACGAGCTCCGGCAGCTCGTCGAGGCTCGTGGAGCGCAGGGCGCGCCCGAAGGGCGTCAGGCGCTCCTCGTCCGGGAGCGGCTCGCCGTCCTCGCCGCGCGCGTCGGTCATGGTGCGGAACTTGTAGAGCTTGAAGACCCTCTCGTCCTTGCCGGGGCGATCCTGCGCGAAGATCACGGGGCTCCCCAGCTTCACCCGAACCAGGACGGCCAGGACGGCGTAGACCCACCAGAACAGGAGCAGGGCCGCGAGGACGACGGCCACGTCGAGCACGCGTTTCACGTAGCGCTCGTACATGCCTACCCGAAGCACCTCCTCACGACCTCGATGACCACGTCCTGCTGCCCGGGCGTCATCTTGACGTCGGAGGGCAGGCACACGCCGCGGCGGAACAGGTCGGCGCCCACGTCGGGCGCCCGCCCGTCGCCGGCGTAGGCGTTCGTGCGGGCGCGCCCGTCGCCCTCGCGGGTGAC
>NZ_JAAKEE010000005.1:0-86018 GCF_011038995.1 Adlercreutzia sp. ZJ242 | reverse complement strand
GTGAATACGTCGGCCAGGGCCGCCGAAGCGGCCGCGCATGCGGTAGGATTGTCCATGGAGGGCTCCTCTCTTTCTCGATTCTTGGTCGATAAGAGATTAGGGGAGCCCCCTTCGCCTCGCTCCGGCTTGTCGGCCAGCCTGGCGGCTGCCCTCGTCGCCGGAGTCGCTATACCTCCCCAAAAACGTTACGCCGTGCACGCGGCGCGGTCGGGCGGGAGGGCGCGCACGCGCACGCAGGACGTGGGGCGCGATCGGGCGGGAGAGGGCGCGGGAAGCGGGTGACGGGGAGGTTTCCCTTTGCTTGTTGTGGGGTTACGAGGCGGCGGGCGCGGGGCGCGGGGCGGGTGGGGCTTCTTACACTGGCGGAAACGCTGACGTGGAAGGAGTCCTCATGGCGAAGGGAAGCGCGCGGCGCGACGTCCAGCACCCGCTCGCAGGATCGAGCCTCATCACCTACCCGCCGCTCAAGCGGCATGCGCGGCGCATGCGCCCCTCCGTCGCCTGCCCCTCGTGCGACGCGCCCGTGTCGCTCGCGGCGCTCAGGCACGCGGCGCGTGAGTCGCATCCGCTCGCCTCGGCCCGGGAGCACCGCGGCGCCTACCTGCGCGCCGCAGGCGTGTTCGCGCTCACCGCGGTTTTGTGCGTGGCGGCCGTGCTGCTCTTCCGCGAGGCGCTTCCCCAAGCCCCGGCCGCGCCGAGCTCGCCGTACTTCGCCGCCAACGTGAAGGCCGCCGAGAGCACGCCGGCAGACGAGTGGGAGAAGGGAACCCTCCCCCACCTGTTCCAAGGAGACGCGCAGTGGGCCGAGGTCCCCTACGGGTTCGGCACGCTCGAGACGGCCGGGTCGGCGCCCACGAGCCTCGCCATGGCCTACGTGCAGCAGACGGGCGACGCCTCCCTCACGCCTGCGGACTTCGCCGCCTTCGCCTCAGAGGGAGAGCTCACCGCGCTCGACACGAGCACGCTCACCGCGCTCGTGGTCGCCGGCGCCGCGGCGCACGGCCTCGACGCCCTGCCGATAGAGGCGAGCGAGCCCGCCATACGCCAGGCGCTCGGGCACAGGCGCCCCGTCGTGGTGGTGACCAAGCCCGCCACCTTCGCCGCCGCGCCCGCGTGCATCGTGCTCGAGGGCGTGAACGCGCGCAGCGAGCTTGACATCGCCGACCCGTCGAACGCCGTGCGCACCCAGCAGAGCTGGACGTTCGACGACGTCATCCGCGCAAGCGCGGCGCTGTTCGCCATCAGCGCGCAGGGCTCGTCCTGAGAGGAGGGGTTGCTGCGCGTGGCGCGAGTCACGCGGAGTTTCGCGAGCTGCATCCCGCACGCTCTACGCCGTCTCGCGAGCCGCCCCGCACACCCAGCGTGCCCCTCGCACGCCCCGCGCTTCCCGCACGCCGCCCCTCGCGCTACCGCGCGCTGTTCAGGCCCGCCTGCGCGAGGTCGCGCCCGACCTGCACGTAGTCGCGCGCGGAAACCGCCAGGCCCTCGACCTCCTCAGGCGTGAGCTTGCGCACGGCGCGCGCGGGCGAGCCGATCACCAGCATCTCGTCGGGAATGTCAGCCGAGCCCGTGACGAGCGCGCCCGCGCCGATGAGGCAGCGCTCGCCAACGCGCGCGCCGTCGATGATGATCGCGCCCATGCCCACGAGCGTGCCGTCGCCGATGGTGCAGCCGTGGACGATCGCGCCGTGGCCCACCGTCACGTCGGAGCCGATGAGGGTGTCGGCGCTGTGCGACACGTGCACGCAGGCGAGCTCCTGGATGTTGGTGCGGTCGCCCACCACGATGCGACTGTCGCAGTCGCCGCGCAACGTGGCGTTGAACAGCACCGTTGCGTCAGCGCCGATGGTCACGTCGCCGACGATGACGGCGCTTTGCGCCACGAAGGCGCTCGGGTCAATGACGGGAGCGGGGTAGAGCGAGTCGGACATGAAGCCTCCTTGCAGATTTCGGGGATCATTTTGGCAGAAATCTTCAGATGTTTGTCATTTCGTGGTGCCCTGGCGCGCTTTCACGACTTTGTCGAAAAAGCTGACCTGCGGTTTTACCCCGATGCGCTCCTGCGTTCGCCCGCAAATGGCCCATGGGGGCTCATGGGGAGACAAATATCTGAAGATTTCTGCCAATTCTAGCGTTTATTTTTGCAAGGGGCCCGAATCGCCGGCACGTTCACGAAAGGCGCACCGCGGGCATAGCCCCTACCGCATGCTCACGAAAAGCGCACCGCGGGCACGGCCCCTACCGCACGCTCACGAGCAGGTGCTGCGCCGCGCAGGCCACGCGCGCCGGATGCCCGGCCTGCGCGAGCGCGCCGGTCAGCGCGCGGGCGGCCAGAGACGGCAGGTTGTTGTTCTCGGACAGGTGCATGCCCACCACCTGCTCGAGCCGCGGGGAGAGCAGGCTTAGGAGCGCGTCGGCCGCCTGCGCGTTGGAGAGGTGCCCCCGGTCGGAGGCCACGCGCTGCTTGAGCGCCCACGGGTAGGGCCCTTCGCGCAGCATGCGCTCGTCGTGGTTGCTCTCGAGCGCCAGCATGCGCACCTCGCGCAGGGCGTCGCGCGCCTCGTCGGTGAGGACCCCCGTGTCGGTCACGTACCCGAGCGCGTCGCCGCCTGCGTCCTCGAAGCGGAAGCCGCACGAGGCGGCCGCGTCATGCGAGGTGCGGAAGGGGTACACGCCGACGGGCCCGATGCCGAAGGACGCGCCGCAGCGCATGTCGCGCACGTCGCAGGCGCCCTCGACCTTGGCGATCTCGGCGCTCGCCGCGCGCACGGGGCCGAGCGCGTACACGGGCGGCACGGCAGCGGAGCGCGCCTTCGCCAAGCCCCGCGTCGCCACGCCGAGGCCCTTCACGTGGTCGGTATGGTCGTGGGTGATGAGGATGGCGTCGAGGCGCGCGAGGTCGAACCCCGCCGCCGCGGCGCGCGCGAACAGGTCGCGCTTGCAGATGCCGCAGTCGACGAGCACGCCGCGTCCCGTGGAGGCATCCTCCACGATGGCCGCGTTGCCCTTCGACCCGCTCGCCAGAACATGCAACAGCAACAAGGAAATCACCTTCCGAATACAAGTCAGCGAGGGAGGGCCTGGTCGCCCATATGCCGCGAAAGCCTGAGGAAGCGTACTGGGTACGTGACGAAGGCTTGGAGCGAGCATATGGGCGACCAGGCCCTCCCGCAGCGTCGGCTCATGCGCTGTTGCGTCAGCAACAGCGCACCTAGAGGCGCTCCACGATAGCCGTGACCAGGCGGCAGAAGTCGGCCTCGCGGCTCTTCGCCACCTCGAACACCTCTTGGTCGGAGGGGCTCGCGCCCTCCACGCCGCACGCCATGTTCGACACGAGCGACATGCCGAGCACGCGCATCCCCACGTGCCGCGCTGCGATGACCTCCTCGCACACGCTCATGGCCACCGTGTCGGCGCCCCAGGTGCGAAACGCGCGGATCTCGGCGGGCGTCTCGAAGCTCGGGCCCAGAAGTCCCAGGTAGACGCCTTCCTGCACGCGTATGCCGAGCTCGTCGGCCGCCTCGTGCGCCAGCGTGCGCAGGGCGGGGTCGTAGGCGTCCTTCATGGAGAAGAAGCGGAAGGCCACCTCGTCAGGCTCGGTTCCCGCCACGGGGTTGCGCCCCGTGAAGTTGATGTGGTCGCTCATGATGCAGAAGTCGCCCACCTCGTAGCCCGCGTTGATGGCGCCGGCGGCGTTCGTGGTGATGAGGGTGTCCACGCCGAGCTCGTGCATGAGCCACACCGGGTAGGCCACCTCCTGCGCCGTGTTGCCCTCGTAGCCGTGCAGGCGCCCCTGCATGCAGATGACCTCGCGCCCGCCGAGCGCGCCCACCACGAAGCGGCCCACGTGGCCCGTGGCCGTCGAGCGCTTCATGTGCGGCACCTCGCCGAACGGGATGAGGAGCGCGTCGGCGATCTGCTCGGCCAGAGGGCCGAGCCCCGACCCCAAGATGACGCCCACCTTCGGCGCGCGCTCCCCCATGCGCTCGCGCATCTGCGCGCTCGACTCCGCCAAGCGCTCCTTCAACGTGCCCTCAGCCATGAGGCGCAGCTCCTTTCCCTAAGTTCTCGCGGCCTGGCGCGGCTTCTCGCGGCCACGAGTTGACGCGGCCCCTGCCGCAGGCCAGCGCGGCTTCCCGCGACCTCGCCAGCCGCGCGGCCGCGGCGCGCCCTTGCCCCTGGCGCGCTCCTAGCGCGCCGACTCCTTGCCCACCAGGCGGTCGGCGCCGTAGCGCTCGCGCAGGAGGGGCTTCTCGATCTTCCCGGTGGGGTTGCGCGGCACGTCCTCGAAGATGATCTTGCGCGGGCGCTTGTAGCGCGGCAGGCCGAGGCAGAACTCGTTGATGTCGTCCTCGGTGGCCACGTGGTCGGGCTTGAGCTCGATGATGGCCGTGGCGATCTCGCCGAGGCGCTCGTCGGGCAGGCCGATGACGGCCACGTCCTTGACGGCGTCGTGCGCGCGCAGGAAGTCCTCGATCTGCACGGGGTAGAGGTTCTCGCCGCCCGAGATGATGACGTCCTTCTTGCGGTCGACCAGGTAGATGAAGCCGTCGGCGTCGACCTCGGCCATGTCGCCCGTGTAGAGCCAGCCGTCCTTGAGCACGGCCTCGGTAGCCGTCGGATCCTTGTAGTAGCAGGTCATGAGGCCGCGCCCGCGCACCACGAGCTCGCCGACCTCGCCCGACCCGGGTTCCACGGCCGCGTCGGCCGCGTTGCGCACCTCGGCCTCCCAGCGGTAGCCCGGCACGCCGATGGCGCCGACGTGCTCGATGTTCTCCACGCCCAGGTGGACGCAGCCGGGGCCGGTCGACTCGGACAGGCCGTAGTTCGTGTCGTAGAGGTGGTTCGGGAAGTACGCCTTCCAGCGCTTGATGAGCGAGGGCGGCACCGGCTGGGCGCCGATGTGCATGAGGCGCCACTGAGCGAGGCGATGCTCGTCCATGTTGATGTCGCCGCGGTCAAGCGCGTCGAGGATGTCCTGGGCCCACGGCACGAGCAGCCACACCACGGTGCAGCCCTCCTCCGACACCGTGCGCATGATCCAGTCGGGGCGCACGCCGCGCAGAAGCACCGCGCGCGAGCAGGACAGGAGGCTGCCGAACCAGTGCATCTTCGCGCCCGTGTGGTACAGCGGCGGGATGCACAGGAACACGTCGTCGCGCGTCTGGCCGTGGTGATGCTGCTCGGTCTCGGCGGCGCACACGAGGCTCTCGTGGTTGTGCAGGATGGCCTTCGGGAAGCCCGTGGTCCCTGAGGAGAAGTAGATGGCGGCCTCGTCGTCGTCGACGAGCTCGATGCACGGGTCCTCGGCAGCGAAGTGCACGAGGTGGCCGCCGAGGTGGCGCGCGAAGGCGGGGCACTCCTCCACCTCGCCGAGGAAGTACTGATCGCGCACGCGCGGGATGGCGTCGGCGATCTCGGCCATGCGGCTTGTGAACTCGGGGCCGAACACGAGCACGTCGGCGTCGGAGAGCTCGAGGCAGTACTTGATCTCGTCGGCCGTGTAGCGGTAGTTGAGCGGCACCACCACGGCGCCCGTCTTGAGCACGCCGAAGTACAGCGGCAGCCACTCGAGGCAGTTCATCAGCAGAAGCGCCACCTTGTTGCCGCGCCCGATGCCGGAGTCGAGCAGGAGGTGCGCGAAGCGGTTTGACTGCTCGTTGAACTCGCGCCACGTGATCTCGCGGCGGTAGCGCTTGGCGGGGTTGGGCTCGACGAGGTCGAACTCGCTCCACGTCACGCCATGCTCTTCGCGGACGGCTGGGTTGATCTCGGTGAGGGCGACTTCGCTTCCGTGGAGAAACGCGTTGCGGATGAGCGCTTCGGTGATGGGCATGGTGCTTCTTCCTTCGCATGACCGCACGACGCGGCGCCCCCACCCGCGCAGCTTGAAGCGCGCAGGCGCGGGCGCGCCGCCGAGGACGCTTCCCCGCGCGCGGTCGTTTACCTGAAATAAAACCCTTTAATGATACACCAACGCCGAGCGCTTGGCCGCCACAAGGACGCGCGGGCGCTGCGCGAGGTCGGAGACGATGCGCACGTCCGCGAACCCCGCCGCGCGCGCCACCTCGGCCGCCTGGTCGAGGTGCCCTTCGTGCAGCTCGACGGCGAGCACGCCGCCCGGCTTCAGGGCCGCGTGCGCCCACGCGGAAAGCGGACGGAAGAGGTCGAGCCCGTCAGCTCCCCCGTCGAGCGCGAGCGCAGGCTCGAAGGCGGCCACCTCGCGCGGGATCTGCGCGAGCACGTCGGTGGGAACGTAGGGCGGGTTGGAGACGACGGCGTCGAAGGCGCCCGCAAGGCGTGGGTCGATCGCGTCACCGAGGTTGCCCTGGAGCACCTCCACGCGGTCGGAGAGCCCGAGGGCCTCGGCGTTCTCGCGCGCGAGGGCGACGGCCTCGGGCGCGATGTCGGTGGCCACCACGCGCACGCCCGCGTGCTCGTAGGCGAGCGAGCAGGCGATGCAGCCCGATCCCGTGCAGATGTCGGCCACGAGAAGCTCGCCCGCGCCGACGGCCTGCGGCTTCTGCGGCATGGAGGCGAAGGGGTCAGGACCCGCAGGCTCCCCCGCACCAGCCTCGTCAGCGCGCCCCACGCTGGGCGCGCCCTCGGCGGCCGCGCGCTCCCCTTCGGCCGCAAGGGCGCGGACGGCCTGCGCGGCGGCGAGCTCCTCGCCCTCGGCGGCGGATATGGTGGAGTCGAACGCGCGCGGGCGCGCGGGCGCGGGCAGCGCGGCGAGCACCTCGCTCACCAGCACTTCGGTCTCGGGGCGCGGGATGAGCACGCCGGGGCGCACGCGCACCGTGATGTGGCGGAAACCCACCTCGCCGGTGATGTACTGCAGCGGCTCGCCCCGCCCGCGGCGCGTCACGTAGCCGCGCAGCACGGCGCGCTCGTCCAGGGAGAGCGGGCGCGCCGCGTTCATGTACAGCTCGATGCGCGACAGGCCGCACGCCTCGGAAAGGAGCCACTGGGCCGAGAGGCGCGGGTTCTCGTCGCCCTTGCGCTCAAGGTACCCGCACGTCCAGTCCAAGGCCGCCTTGACGGTCCAGATCTCGTCGTTGTTGCCGGGATTAGTCATATGAATTATGAAACGATCTCCGTCACAGGCCGTTCGTAACGCTCAACTACTCTACCGCGTTCTCCAGCTTGCGGGCGCGGTCGGCTGCCTGCAGCGCGGTGATCACGTCGCCGAGGTTGTCGCCGAGGAGCACGCCGTTGTACGTGGAGTTGAACCCGATGCGATGGTCGGTCACGCGGTCCTGCGGGCCGTTGTACGTGCGGATCTTCTCGCTTCGGTCGCCCGAGCCGATCTGCGCGAGGCGCTCGGCGCCCTCGGCGGCCTGCTGCTCGGCGAGCATCTTCTCGTACAGGCGCGCGCGCAGCACGGCCATGGCCGCGATCTTGTTCTGCAGCTGCGACTTCTGGTCCTGCGACTGCACCACCAAGCCCGTCGGCAGGTGCGTGATGCGCACGGCCGAGTCGGTGGTGTTGACGCACTGGCCGCCCGGGCCGCCCGCGCGGTACACGTCGATGCGCAGGTCGCCCTCGTTGATCTCCACCTCGACCTCGTCGGCCTCGGGCAGCACGGCCACGGTGGCCGTGGAGGTGTGGATGCGGCCCTGGCTCTCCGTCTTGGGAACGCGCTGCACGCGGTGCACGCCGCTCTCGAACTTCATGACGGAGTAGACCTTGTCGCCCTTCACCTTGAACTGGATCTCCTTGTAGCCGCCGGCCTCGGAGGGCGACACGTCGAGCGTCTCCACCTTCCAGCGATGCGACTCGCAGAAGCGCATGTACATCTTGTGCAGGTCGCCTGCGAAGATGGCCGCCTCGTCGCCGCCCGCGGCCGCGCGGATCTCCACGATGATGTCCTTCTCGTCAGCCGGGTCGGACGGGATCAGCATGAACTTGATGTCCTCTTCGAGCGCGGGCAGCTTCGCCTCGGCCTCGGCGATGGTCTCCTGCGCGAACTCCTTCATGTCGGGGTCGCCGAGCATCTCCTTCGCGTCGTCGATGTCCTCGCACGCCTGGAGGTACTCCCGCGCCTTCTCCACGAGCGGGCCCTGGCTCGCGTACTCCTTCGACAGGCGCGTGTACTCCTTCTGGTCGGCCAGGACAGCCGGGTCGCCCAGCCTTGCCTGGAGGTCCTCGTAGGCATCGATGATCTTGGCGAGCTTCTCTCGCATGTCCGTACCTTGCATGGGCGCGTATCCTTCTTCGACTCTCGATTTCGTGACTTGAAGGGGCACGCGACGTGCGCAGCCCCGTTTTTTCAGCAGCTATACAGTGTATCAGATGCGCGGGACGAGGCAAAACCTCGTGCCGAGACAGCGCCCGGCGGCCCGTCCGAGCGCGTGCAGCGCGCCGAACGGGCCGCGACGAGCCCCGCAACGCAGGCTGCGCGCGCCGCCGGCCCTACTCGCTCAAGAACTCAGCGGCCGCCTCGGCGCAGTTCGCGCCGTCGGACACGGCCGTGACCACCTGGCGCAGCGCCTTGGTGCGCACGTCGCCCGCCGCGTACACGCCCGGCGTGGCCGTCGCGCCCAGCTCGTCGGCGCGCACGTAGCCCGTCTCGTCGAGCTGCAGCGCGCCGGCCAGAAACTCGGTGTTGGGGCGCATGCCCACGGCGACGAACAGGGCGGCGCAGTCGATGTCGCGCATCTCCCCCGTCACCTTGTCGCGCACGCGCACGCCTTCCACCTTGCCCTCGGGGGCCTTGATCTCGGTCACCTCGGCGTTCCACACGAACTCGACGTTCTCCAGGTCGGCCAGGCGCTGGTGGTAGATGGCCGTGGCGCGCAGGCGGTCGCGGCGGTGCACCACGTACACCTTGCCGCAGATGCGCGAGAGGTAGATGGCGTCAGCCGCCGCGGTGTTGCCGCCGCCGACCACCACCACGTCGCGTCCGCGGAAGAAGTTGCCGTCGCAGGTGGCGCAGTACGACACGCCGCGCCCCGCGAGCTCATCCTCGCGCGCGAGCCCGAGCTTGGCTGGGCGCGCGCCCGTCGCCACGATGACCGCGCGGGCCGCGTAGGCGCCGAACGCCGTGTCGATGAGCTTGGGGGCGCCGGCGAAGTCCACCGAGACGACCTCCTCGCTGACGAAGCGCGCGCCGAACGAGGCGGCCTGCTCGTGCATCTGCATGGCCAGGTCGAACCCGCTCGTCGACTGCGTGTAGCCGGGGTAGTTCTCCAGGTGCTCGGTCTGGGCGAGCTGCCCGCCCGGCGAGAGGCGCTCGAACACCGCGCAGGAAAGCCCCGCGCGGGCCGCGTAGAGCGCCGCCGTCATGCCCGCCGGCCCCGCGCCGATCACGGCGAGGTCGAAGGTCTCCCGCGTGGTGCCCTTGTCTTGCATGTCAGCCATGGCGGTCTCCTCGTTCATGTCGAAGGTAGCAAAAGCGCCCCCGGGGAGAACCCGAGGGCGCGCAGGCTCAGCGGATCAAGCTGGCTCAGGCGAGCAGCGCGAGCAGGCTCTGCTTGGGCTGGGCGCCCACCGTCTGCTTCTTCACCTGGCCGTTCTCGAACACCATGAGCGTGGGCACCGAGCTCACGCCGTAGCGCGCCGCGATGTCGGGGCTCTGGTCGATGTCGACCTTGCACACGAGCGCCTTGCCCTCCATCTCAGCGGCGATCTCGTCGAGCACCGGCGCCACCATGCGGCACGGGCCGCACCACGTCGCGAAGAAGTCCACGAGCACGGGCTTGTCAGACTCGAGCACCTTCGTCTGGAAATTCTCAGAGGAAACAACTTCGCTCATAATCCAACTCCTTTTCGTCGTTGGCCGCGCTTTGCGGCCGCTGCGTTATGCCTTAGTTCGGTCTCATTCTATCCTGTCGGCCCCATGCGAAGCCCCTTCGTTTTCGAAACGGCATTTAAGGCAGAAATACGGCGTAAGCGGCGCGGGCGAGAAGGGGTGCGCGAGCGTGCCGCGCGCACTCTCCTGCATGCCCGCGCACCGCAAGCTGCGCGCCCGAGGGCGCGCCCGCACAAGCGACGTCCGCCCCGCGCGCGCGTCCCTTTGCGCGCTGCGCTTCACGTCAATTCAACTCCAAACTCGCCCTCGCGCAAGGCGCATCGCCCGCGCACCGCTATAATGGCGTAAACCGAGAAAGGAGACCCATGAGCACCGATCTTGCGCACCCCGACTACGAGCCCTCTGGCGTCACCTTCCCCATCGCCTACGAGGGGCACGCCGTAACGCACGCCAACCTGGTGCTCGAGGGCGGCGCCATGCGGGGGCTGTTCACCGCCGGCGTGCTCGACGTGCTCATGGACCGCGGGCTGTTCTGCGAGAACGTCATCGGCACGTCAGCCGGCGCGCTCATGGGCTACAACTACGTGGCCGGGCAGCGCGGGCGCGGCGCCTACGTGAACCTGAAGTACTGCACCGACTGGCGCTACCTCTCGCTCAAGAGCTACGTGCGCACGGGCAACGCCTTCGGGCGCGAGATGAGCTTCGACCTCATCCCCAACGTGTACGACCCCTTCCCCTACGAGGCGTTCGACCGCTCCCCCATGACGCTCACGGCCGTGTCGAGCGACCTCGAGCTCGGCGAGGCCGACTACCACCTCATGGCCGACGCGCGCGCCGACCTCCCCTACGTGATCGCCTCAGCCTCCATGCCGCTCGTGAGCGAGATCGTGGAGATAGACGGCAAGAAGCTCCTCGACGGCGGCAGCTGCGACAGCGTCCCCATCGTGCGCTCGCAGATCATGGGCGCGTCCAAGCACATCGTGGTGTGCACGCAGGACGCCTCCTACCGCAAGAGCCCCAACAAGCTGCTGCCGCTCGTCCGCCAGCGCTACGCCGAGTACCCCTGCTTCGTGGAGCGCGTGGCGCACCGCCACTTCGAGTACAACCGCACCTACCGCGCGCTCGAGCGCATGCACGCGTCAGGCGAGATCTTCCTGATACGCCCCGAGCGCCCCGTGGAGGTGTCGAGCATGGAGCAGAACCAGGCGAAGCTGCTCGACCTCTACGAGCAGGGCGCGGCCGCGGCCGCGCGCAGCTGGAGCGCATTGGAGCGCTACCTTGGCTGCTGAGCTCGTCACGCTGGCCTACATCGCGCTCGCGGCGTTCGCCTGCCCGCTCATCGCCCAGTTCATCCCGGGGAAGTCGATCCCGGAGACCGTGCTTCTGCTGGTCGCGGGCATGCTGCTCGGCCCCCACGTGCTGGGCGTCGTCGAGCTGAGCGACGCCGTGTCGCTCCTCTCCGAGCTGGGGCTGGCGTTCTTGTTCCTGCTCGCCGGCTACGAGATCAACCCCGAGAGCATCACGGGCCGCCAAGGGCGGCGCGGCGCGGCCACGTGGCTCGTCACGCTCCTCATCGCGTTCGCGGCGGTGGCGCTGTGGCCCCTGTTCAGCGCGCGCGAGACCGACGGCATCGCCGTGGCCATCGCGCTCACCACCACCGCGCTCGGCACGCTGCTCCCCATCCTGCAAGACCGCGGCCTCATGAGCACGCGCGAGGGCGGCGCGGTGCTCTCCTACGGCACGTGGGGCGAGCTCGGGCCCATCATCGCCATGGCGCTGCTGCTCTCCACGCGCGCCCGCTGGGAGACCGTGCTCATCCTGGCGGCCTTCGCCGCCGTGGCCGTGGCAGCCGCCGTGGTGCCGCGCCGCGCGCGCCAGGCCGGCGGCTTCGTCATGCGGTTCATCTCGCGCAACGCCGAGAACAACACGCAGATGCTCGTGAGGTCGGTCGTCATGATGCTCGTCGCGCTGACGGCGCTGTCGGCCGTGTTCAACCTGGACATCGTGCTGGGGTCGTTCGCCGCCGGCTTCGTCATCCGCTACGTGATCCCCGAGGGAAGCGAGGCGCTCGAGGGCAAGCTCTCCGCCATCGCGCACGGGTTCTTCATCCCGCTGTTCTTCATCGTCTCGGGCGCGAAGATCGACATGACCGCCGTGTTCGCCAACCCGCTTCTGCTCGTCGAGTTCATCGTGCTCCTGCTGCTGGTCCGCACGGTGCCCGTCTTCGCGGCGATCACCACCGACCGCGAGACGCGCGACATGACGCCGCGCAGCCGCCTGTCGGTGGCGCTGTACTGCACGACGGCGCTCCCGCTCATCGTGGCGGTCACCTCGGTTGCCACGAGCTCGGGGGCCATGAGCGCCGAGACGTCCTCGGTGCTGGTGGCGGCCGGCGGCGTCACCGTGTTCATCATGCCGTTCCTAGCGCAGCTGCTCCTGCGCACCGCCGACGCCGAGCTCGGCGGGGCCCTGCGCGAGATCGCCAGCGAGCCGCGCCGCGCCGCGCAGATCCTGCGCGACCACCGCGCGCTCGAGCGTGAGAAGCACCGCGCGCGGCGCAAGGGCCCGCACGAGCGTCGCCGCCGAGAAGGCCGGTAGCTCAGACGACTCACCCGCTCAGCGACATGAAAGAGGAGGGCGCCCACGACATGGGCGTCCTCCTCACGTTGCAGCACAGTCGCGTGCCAGCTACAGCGCAGCCTCGCGGATGACCTCGAGGAACTTCGCGCGCTCCCACGCGCCCTGGTCGCCCTCGGCGCGGTCGCGCACGGACACGGTGCCGTTCTCGACCTCCTTGTCGCCGAGCACCACCATGTAGGGGATCTTCTGGCTCTGGGCCTTCGCGATCTTCACCTTCATGGGCTCGTTCTGGTCGTACACCTCGACGCGCCCGCCCGCGGCCTTGACGTCGGCGGCGAAGGCGGCGGCGGCCTCCTTGTGGCGGTCGGCGATCGGGATGACCACCACCTGCACGGGCGCCAGCCACAGCGGCAGCGCGCCCGCGTAGTGCTCGATCAGGATGCCCAGGAAGCGCTCGATGGAGCCGAAGATGGCGCGGTGCAGCATCCAGGGCGTCTCCTCGGTGTTGTCCTCGGTGCGGTAGGTGAGGCCGAAGCGCATGGGAAGGTTGAAGTCGACCTGCACCGTGGAGCACTGCCAGGTGCGCCCGATGGCGTCCTTCACCTTGATGTCGATCTTCGGGCCGTAGAACGCGCCGTCGCCCTCGTTGATCTCATAGGCCAGGTCATGGCGCTTGCACGCCTCCTTGAGCGCGTTGGTGGCGTGCTCCCACATGTCGTCGGTGCCGATGGACTTCTCCGGGCGCGTGGAGATCTCGGCCTCGTACGCGAAGCCGAACGTGGACATGATGTGGTCAACCAGGTCGAGGATGGCCACCACCTCGTCGACCACCTGGTCGCGCGTGCAGAACACGTGCGCGTCGTCCTGCGTGAAGCCGCGGGCGCGCAGAAGCCCGTGCACCACGCCCGACATCTCGTGGCGGTACACCGTGCCGAACTCGAAGTAGCGCAGCGGCAGGTCGCGGTAGGAGTGCAGCTCGTTTCTGTACAGCATCACGTGGCCCGGGCAGTTCATGGGCTTCACGCCGTACTCGGACAGGCGCGGCTCCTCGTCGGTGCCCTCGTTGATGTTGAAGAAGTACATGTTCTCCTTGTAGAAGCCGTAGTGGCCCGAGGTCTTCCACACGTCCGCGTTGTAGATGTGCGGGGTGATGACCTCCTCGTAGCCGCGGTCGTACAAGTCGCGACGCAGCCACTCCTGCAGGGTGCGGATGATGCGCGCGCCCTTGGGGAGGTAGAGCGGCAGGCCCACGCCGGCCATGGGGTCCATCATGTAGATGCCCAGCTCGCGGCCGAGCTTGCGGTGGTCGCGCTTCTCGGCCTCCTCGAGGTTGCGCAGATGCTCCTCGAGCTCCGACTTCTTGAAGAACGCGGTGCCGTAGATGCGCGTGAGCATCTCGCGGTCGGCGTCGCCGCGCCAGTAGGCGCCGGCCACCTTGGTGAGCTTGAACGCGCCCACCTTGCCCGTGGCGGGCAGGTGCGGGCCGCGGCACAGGTCGGTGAACGAGCCGATCGCGTACGTGGTGATGACGGCGTCCTCGGGCAGCTCGTTGATGAGCTCCACCTTGAACGGCTGGTCGGCGAACTTCTCAAGCGCCTCGGCGCGGGTGACCTCGGCGCGCTCGAACGCCTCGTTCTCCTTCACGATCTCGGCCATGCGCGCCTCGATGCGCTCGAAGTCGTCCGGGGAGACGGCCGCGCCCTCGGGCAGCTGCACGTCGTAGTAGAAGCCGTTCTCGATGGCCGGCCCCACGCCGAACTTCACGTCGCCGTACAGGTCGACGAGCGCGGCGGCCATGACGTGCGCCGTGGAGTGGCGCAAAAGCTCGATGCCCTCGGGGCTCTTCGCGGTGACGACGGCCACGGAGTCGCCCTCGTGCACGGAGGCTCCAAGGTCGACCGGCGCATCGTTCACGATGCCGGCGAGCGCGGCCTTCGCCAAGCCCGCGCCGATGGAGGCGGCCACGTCGGCGACGGTGGCTCCCTCTGCCAGCTCCTTGACCGAGCCGTCAGGCAAAACGATGTTCATGATGATGTCCTTTCCTTCGCCGGGTGCATACAGAGCACCTGCAAGTCCAAACGCCGCGGCTTTGAGTACCGCGGCGCGATCCCATTAGAAACTGAGCCGGAAGGCCCGGCCCAGTCCTTAATCAACGTATGCGTGCGCCTGCGCGCCGCGCGCTGTGCGCTGCAAGCCGCAACTGCGAGCCGCACGTTCGCGCGGATGCCGCCCGCTGGCCGCTAGCCGCGCGGCTGCCCCTCGGGACGCGCCTCGCGGGGAGCCCGCTCGCGCACCGCGCCCTGCGGCCGGGGCTGCGGACGGCGGGTGCGGCGCGCCTCGCCCGCGCCGACCGGGGTCGCGCAGTACGGGCACACCGTCCACGTGGGCTCGAGCGCATGCCCGCAGTGCATGCAGAGGTTCTTGAGCTGGGCGTGGCAGTTCGGGCAGAGCACGTAGTCGGCCTCGACGGGGTACCCGCAGGCGGCGCACTCGCCGTACTTCATGAGCTGCCGCTGCTTGAGGGCCACCTCAAGCTCCTGCTCGTCGCGGTCGATGCGCAGCATCGGGGGGCGGAGCAGGCAGTACGCGATCACGCCGACGATGGGGATGAGCGCCACGACCGCCCAGACGTACCACGTGGTGCCGCGCAGGTAGGCGTCGCGCACCACCCACACGATGGAGAGCACGTACAAGATGACCAGCAGCACGATCACGACCGTGAACGCGGTCTGCATCTGCGGCGTCCACAGCTGCGAGAGCAACTCGCTCATGATGACCTCTTCTTCCCTGTTTTCCCTCGCCGCCCCATGCGCGCTGCCGGCACGCGCGCAGAAGGCTGCGCGCGGCGGCGTCGCGCGGCGACGCAAGCTCACATTATAGCAAAACTGCCCGCAGGAGCCCGGTTAGCCCAGCTCGGCGATCTGCTCCGCCAGGCGCGCGAGCTTGTCGTTCAGCTCGGCGAGCTTGGCGCGGTCCTTCTCGATGATCTCGGGGGCCGCCTTCGCCAGGAAGCCCGGGTTCGAGAGCTTCTTCTCGAGCTTGGCCGCGTCCTTGGAGAGCTTGCCCTGCTCGCGCGTCATGCGGGCGCGCTCCGCCTCGAAGTCGACGTGGCCGGCGAGGCAGGTGTACACCTCGAGGCCCGCGCCGAGCGCCACGGAGGACTCCGCGGGCTTCGCCACGTCCTCGCCCACCTCGAGCGAGCTCACGTTCGCGAGCGAGGTCACGAGCGCCGCCTGCGCCTCGAGCAGCGCCGCGTCGTCCGCCGACGCCTTCACCGCCACGTCGAGCGCCACCTTCGGCGAGATCCCGTAGCGCGAGCGCGCCGAGCGGATGGAGCCCACCACCTCGCACACCATGGCGATGGCGCGCTCGGCCTGCGGGTCGCGGTAGCGCGCGAGCTTCTCGGCGTCAGGCCACTCCGCGCCGATCAGAAGCTCGCCCTCGGCGCGTCCCGGCATTTGGCCGAACAGCTCCTCGGTCACGAACGGCATGATGGGGTGCAGAAGGCGCAGCACCTGGTCGAGCACGTAGACGAGGTTGCGCTGGCAGGCCAGGCGGTCGGCCGGGTCAGCCGACGCGCCGAGGCGCGCCTTCGAGAACTCGATGTACCAGTCGCAGAACTCGTTCCAGACGAAGCCGTAGAGGGCGCGCGTGAGCTCGCCGAACTCGTACGCGTCGAACGCCGCGTCCACGTCGGCCACGAGCGCCGCCAGGCGCGAGAAGATCCACTGGTCGGCGGGCGTGACGAGCTCGGGCTCGCCCGGCTCAAAGCCGTCGAGGTGCATGAGCGCGAAGCGCGCGGCGTTGCGGATCTTGTTCGCGAAGTTGCGCGAGCTCTCGATCTTCTGGTAGTCGAAGCGCATGGCCTGCGCGCCCGTGACCTGCAGAAGCAGCCCGAAGCGCATGCCGTCGGCGCCGTAGTCCTCCATGAGCTTCACCGGGTCCACGCCGTTGCCGCGGCTCTTGCTCATGGGCTTGCCGTCGGCGCCCATGACCGTCGGGTGGATGATGACGTCCTTGAAGGGGATCTCGCCCGTGCAGTACATGGACGACATCACCATGCGCGCCACCCACAGGCCCATGATGTCGCGCGCGGTGGAGAGCACCTGCGTCGGGTAGTGCGCGGCCAGCTCGGGCGCGTCCATGCCCGCGTCGGCCCAGCCCTGCGTGGCGAAGGGCCACAGCTGGCTCGAGAACCACGTGTCGAGCACGTCCTCGTCCTGGCGCACCTCAGCGCCGCACTCGGGGCAGGCGTCCACGCCGTCGACGCGCGCGTCCTGCCAGCCGCAGGCGTCGCAGTAGTACATGGGGATCTGGTGGCCCCACCACAGCTGGCGCGAGATGCACCAGTCCTTGAGGTTGGCCAGCCAGTCGAGGTAGACCTGCTTCCAGCGCTCGGGATGGAACGTGACCTGGCCGTTCTCCACCACCTCGGCGGCGCGCCTCTTCAGGCCGTCAACGGCCACGAACCACTGCTCCGACAGCCACGGCTCGAGCGTGTTGTGGCAGCGGTAGCAGTGCATGACGGAGTGGTCGTGGTCCTCCACGTGGTCGAGCAGGCCGAGCTCGTCGAACGCGGCCACCACGGCCTCGCGCGCCTCGTCGCGGCTCATGCCGGAGAACTTCCCGAAGCCCTCCACCACGTGCGCCGTCTCGTCGAAGATGTTGATCTTGGGCAGGCCCGCGCGCTCGCCCATGGCGAAGTCGTTGGGGTCGTGCGCCGGCGTGACCTTCACGCAGCCCGTGCCGAAGGAGGCGTCCACGTAGAAGTCGGCGAACACGGGGATCTCGCGGTCCACGAGCGGCAGGCGCACCTTCGCGCCCGACGCCACGAGGCCCTTGTAGCGCTCGTCGGAGGGGTTCACCGCCACGCCCGTGTCGCCGAGCATGGTCTCGGGGCGCGTGGTGGCCACCACGATGTACTCGACGCCGTCGACGGGCTCCACGAGCGGGTAGCGCAGATGCCACAGGTGCCCGGCCTCGTCCTCGTACTCGGCCTCGTCGTCGGCGATGGCCGTGGTGCAGTGCGGGCACCAGTTCACGATGCGCTTGCCGCGGTACACGATGCCGTCGTGGTACCAGTCGCAGAACACCTGGCGCACGGCGCGCGAGAACTCGGGGCTCATGGTGAACTGCTCGTCAGCGTAGTCGCACGAGCAGCCCATGGCGGCGATCTGGCTCACGATGCGCCCACCGTAGTCGCGGCGCCACTCCTGGCACGCCTCGATGAACGCCTCGCGCCCGATCTCGCGGCGGTTGATGCCCTGCTCGGCGAGGTGCTTGTCCACCTTGGTCTGCGTGGCGATGCCCGCGTGGTCGGTGCCGAGGATCCAGCGCGTCTGGTAGCCGCGCATGCGCGCGCGGCGGATGCAGGCGTCCTGGATGGTGTCGTTGAGGGCATGGCCCATGTGCAGCACGCCCGTGACGTTCGGCGGCGGGATGACGATGGTGTACGAGTCGTCCTTGTGCGCGCCGAAGCCCGGCGTGCGCTGGAAGTACCCCGCGTCGCGCCACGCCTCGAACAGCGGCCGCTCGTGTGCCGCGAAATCGTAGTCGATCTTCTTCTCCTGCGTGTTGTCTGCCATGTGCCTTCTTCTCCGTGTCACTCTTGCCTACCATGCGCCGCGGTCAGGCGGCCGCCGACGCCCTTGCGCGAACGCCGCTCCCCTACGCGCTCAGCGCGGCGAGCTCGTGCTCTTCGCCGACGTGCTCGATCACCGGCACCGTCTCGCCGGTGATGTCGCTCGCGCGCACCACGACGCGCGTGACGCCGACGTGCTCGGGCAGGTCGTACATCACGTCCATGAGCACGCGCTCGCAGATGGAGCGCAGGCCGCGCGCGCCCGTGCCGTGCTCGACGGCCTCGTGCGCGATGGCACGCAGGGCCTCCGGCTCGAACAGGAGCATGCTCTCCTCGAACTCGAACATGCGCGTATACTGCTTCACGAGCGCGTTCTTCGGCTCGACCAAGATGCGCACCAGGTCGTCCTCGGTCAGCTCCTCGAGGTTCGTGATGACCGGGATGCGGCCCACGAACTCGGGGATCATGCCGTACTTGTTGAGGTCCTCGGGCAGCACCTGCGCCAGAAGCTCGGCCTCGGCCTGCTTCTTCGACTCAGGCAGCTCGGCCACGAACCCCAGGCCCTTCTTGCCCACGCGCTGCGCGATGATGTCAGCCAGGCCCACGAACGCGCCGCCCAGGATGAACAGGATGTTCGTGGTGTCGATGTGGATGAGCTCCTGCTGGGGGTGCTTGCGCCCGCCCTGCGGCGGCACGGACGCCTCGCAGCCCTCCACGATCTTCAGCAGCGACTGCTGCACGCCCTCGCCCGACACGTCGCGCGTGATCGAGAGGTTCTCGGCCTTGCGCGCGATCTTGTCGATCTCGTCGATGTAGATGATGCCGATCTCGGCGCGCGGGACGTCGAAGTCAGCTGCCGTGATGAGCTTCAGCAGGATGTTCTCTACGTCCTCGCCCACGTACCCCGCCTCGGTGAGCGTGGTGGCGTCGGCGATGGCGAAGGGCACCTGCAGCGTGCGCGCGAGCGTCTGCGCGAGGAGCGTCTTGCCGCTTCCCGTGGGGCCGAGGAGCATGATGTTGCTCTTGGCCAGCTCCACGTCGCCCTCCTCGGCGACCGCGCCCATGGAGATGCGCTTGTAGTGGTTGTACACCGCCACGGACAGCGCGCGCTTGGCGGCCTCCTGCCCCACCACGTGCTCGCTCAGATGGGCGTAGAGCTCGTGCGGCGTGGGGAGGTCGCCTAGGAGCTCGGCCGGCGAGGGGTCGTCCTCGTCGTAGTAGGCCTCCTCGGGCACCTCCTGCGCGTGGCGGCTGTGGCGGCCGCGGCGGGCGGGCTCGGGCTCGGGAGCCGGCTCAGGCTCCTGCTGCATGAAGAAGCCCATGTCGCGCATCATGGCGTCGGCGCACACCGAGATGCACTCGTCGCAGATGTAGATGCCGTTGGGCCCCGAGATCATGGCGTTGACCTGGTTGGGGTTCTTGCCGCAGAACGCACAGAAGATGGGGTTGCCTGACTCGTCGAGGGTCGGGTTGGAACGTTGCTGGTTCATGTGATCGGTTTCCGCTCGTTGACGTGGGCGTTAGGCGCCGTGGTGGGTGATGATCTGGTCGACCAGGCCGTAGGCCTGCGCCTCTTCGGCGGTGAGCCAGTTGTCGCGCTCGCAGTCGACGTGCACCTGCTCCTGGGGCTTGCCGCAGTGCTTCGCGATGATGCCCTCGAGGCGGTCGCGCGTCTTCTTGATCTCGTCGGCCATGATCTGGATGTCGCTCTGCTGCGTGTGGCCGTCGCCGGTGCCGCCCATGGGCTGGTGCATCATGACCTGCGCGTTCGGCAGGATGAAGCGCTTCCCGGGCGCGCCGCCGGTGAGCAGCGGCACCGCCATGGAGGCCGCCATGCCCAGGCAGATGGTGGACACGTCGCACTTGACGAACTGCATGGTGTCGTAGATGGCCAGGCCCGCCGACACGCTGCCGCCCGGCGAGTTGATGTAGAGCGAGATGTCCTTCTCGGGGTCGGCGCTCTCGAGGTGCAGAAGCTGGGCTACCACCGAGTTGGCCACGTGGTCGTCGATGGGCTCGCCCAGAAAGATGATGCGGTCGTTGAGCAGGCGCGAGTAGATGTCGTAGCTGCGCTCGCCGCGCGGCGACTGCTCGATGACGTAGGGAATGAGCGCGTTGCTCACTCGTTCGATGCCCATGGTTCCTCACTTTCGTACGCTTTAGGCCCGCCCGCCGACGCGCGCGACGCGCGCAGCGCGCGCGGCTCGATGCGCGATGGCGCGGAGCGGCGCAGGTCAGACGGCAGGCCCCTCAATAGTTCACCTGACATAGTGATGGAGCGGGCGCGCATGCGCAAGACGCGAACAGGAAACGAACACAGCAGAAGGCCGTCTAGGGCAGGTGAGCGCCCCAGGCGGCCTTCGTGGCATCAGGCGTCAGACGCAGGCGCGACGGCGCCGCGGCTACTCGGCGTCGGCAGCCTCAGCGGCCTCGGCGGCCTCGGCAGGAGCGTCGGCGGCCTCCTCCTTCTTCGCCTTCTTCTTCGCGGCCTTCTTGGCCTTCTTCTCGGCCTGGGCCTGGGCGGCGTAGTCGACCTCGGTCACCTGCGCGGTGTCCATGACGTCGGTCATGGCCTTCGCGCGCACGATGCCCTCGCGGATGAGGTAGAGGCGGCCCGTCTCGCGCCACTCCTTCTCGACCTGCGCGGGGTTGTCGAGCCCGGCCTTCGCGAACTCGGCGGTGACGTCTGCGTCGGTGGCCTCGATGCCCTTGGCGCGCGCCCACGCGTCGAGCGCGAGCTGCTGCTTGGCCTCGTCAGCGGCCTGCAGCTTCACGTCGGCCTTGAACTGCTCGGCGTTCATGCCCTGCTGGGCCAGGTAGGCGTCGAAGCTCACGTTCTGGCGCTGCAGCTGGGTGAAGAAGTCCTGCAGCAGGTTGGCCTCGGCCTCCTCGGCCAGCGCCTCGGGCACCTCGCCCTCGAAGCGCTTGATGAGCTCGCTCACGCAGGCGCCCTCCTTCATGCGCGGCATGAGGTCGGCCTTCTGCGCCTCGATGGACTCGCTCACGCGCGCCTTGAGGTCGGCGGCGTCCTCGAAGCCCATGGTGTCGCGCGCCCACTCGTCGGTCAGCTCGGGGACGACCTTCTTCTTGACCACGTTCATGGTCACCTCGAAGCTCACCGTCTTGCCGGCCTGGGCGGACAGCAGGACCGACGTCTCGTCCTCGGCGACCTCGAGCGCAAACTCCTTGGACTGGCCCTTCTTCATGCCCATGATCTCGGCGTCGAACGCCTCGGAGAGCATGCCGGTGGCCGGGCCGTACAGGCGCGACTCCGTGCTGATGGCGGCGATGTCGGCGCCCTCGGCGTCGGTGGCCTTGATGGCCAGGTCGGCGTAGTTCTCGGGCTTCATCTTGGTGGCGGCGGAGGCGTCCTCGTAGGTGACGTAGTGCTCGCGCAGGGCGGTGACCTGCTCCTCGAGCTCGGCGTCGGACACGCCCGCCACGGGCAGCTCGATGGACACCGGCTCATAGGAGGTGAGCTCGACCTCGGGCTTCACCGACAGCGTGAAGTCGAAGGTGAAGGGCTTGCCCGCTTCCACCATGCCGGCGTCGCCGAACTCGGGCGAGCCGACCGGGAAGAGCTTCTCGGACTCGACGACCTGCGGGTACGCCTTGTTGATGACGTCCTCGGTCACCGTCGCCATGACGGCCTCGGCGCCGAGCGCGTTGTCGATGACCGGGCGCGGGGCGCGGCCCTTGCGGAAGCCCGGGAAGCTGTACTTCTGGGCGAAGTCTCGGTAGGTCTTCTTGACGGCCGCGTCAACGTCCTTGGCCTCGACGGTGACGGTCACCTTGATCTTGTTGTCCTCCAGGGCCTCTACTGTAATGTCCACGTATATCCTCCATCGTTTACCGTTTCTGGCGCGAATGAGCGCCATGCGCTTGCCGAGGCGCCTCGTACGCGCGCGCCGCGCATGCCAGGCGAGCGCTCGGAAGCACACCAGCTCGTGATTATCGCACATATGGCGGCTCGGTGCCATAACCTCGTCGCCCGCGTCCACAAGGTTTCTGCTATCATATACAGGCTGTCGGACGCGCAGAGGCGCTCCGGCGGCGCAGGCCGGGACGCTTCGCGCCTCGGCCCTCCGCGTCGGAGGCGCTCGCGCTCCGGGATTGCCGGAGGCGCTCGTGCCCCGGGATTGCGCGCCGTGCGGGCGTGGCGGAATTGGCAGACGCGCCAGATTTAGGTTCTGGTGGGGAAACCCGTGAAGGTTCAAGTCCTTTCGCCCGCACCATCTTTTTCTTCTTCTCAGCTGGCTTGGCCGCATTCGGCCCTCTGCAGCTGGCCGGCTGCACCACGCTCCCCTTCTCCGCAGCTGACCGGCCATGCCACGCCCCCCTTCCGCAGCTGACCCGATTGAGGGCCTTCGCGCGCCTTCGCCCGCCTTTGTCGGCTTGCTGTATGTTCACACTTTCTCCATATGGTATGATACCCGCCATTGCACAAGCTGCGACGCGCCTGAGCGCGCCCTTTTCGCCAAGTCCGGCCCCCCGGTTTTGGCAAAGACGGCGCAGGCGCGCGCGAGGGAGAGAAGGGAGACGACGGTTATGGCCGTCAAAGACATAGCAAAGAAATACAGCGAGGTCAGCCTGATCAAGCGCATCATCGTCGGCCTGGTCATCGGCGTGGTCCTCGCGCTGGCCGTTCCCCCCGCGATGGCGGGAGCCTCCGGCGCCGGCCTGGCCGCGCTGGAGGGCGTCGACACGTTCATCACGCTTCTCGGCACCCTGTTCGTGTCGGCCTTGAAGGCCGTGGCGCCGATCCTGGTGTTCTTCCTCGTCATCAGCGCGCTAGCCAACGCCAAGACGGCGGGCTCCATGAAGATGGTGCTGCTGCTCTACGTCGCCAGCACGCTCATCGCCGCCGTCGTGGCGGTCGTGGCCACCATGGTCTTCCCCATCGAGATCACGCTGGCAGTCGACCCAAACGTGGAGCAGTCCTCGCCTGACGACGTGGGCGTCGTGCTCACCACGCTGCTCACCAACGTGGTGGCCAACCCCGTCGACTCGCTGGCCAACGCCAACTTCCTCGGCATCCTCGCCTGGGCCGTCATGCTCGGCATCGCCCTGCGCGCCGCCAGCCAGAACGTGAAGGACGTGTTCTCGGCCGTGTCTGACGCGGTGTCGAAGGTGGTGCGCTGGGTGATCAACCTGGCCCCGTTCGGCATCCTCGGCCTCGTGTACACGAGCGTGTCCACCAACGGCCTGGACATCTTCGTCGAGTACGGCCAGCTCATCCTGCTGCTCGTGGGCTGCATGCTCTTCATCGCGCTGGTCACGAACCCGCTCCTGGTGTTCTCCTGCACGAGGAAGAACCCCTACCCGCTCGTGCTGCGCTGCCTGAAGGACTCCGGCATCACGGCGTTCTTCACCCGCAGCTCCGCCGCGAACATCCCGGTGAACATGGAGCTGTGCCGCAAGCTGGGGCTCGACAAGGACAACTACTCCGTCTCCATCCCGCTCGGCGCCACCATCAACATGGCGGGCGCGGCGGTCACCATCACCGTGATGTCCATGGTCGCGGCGCATACGCTCGGCATCGCCGTCCACCCGGTGACCGGCGTCATCCTCTCCGTGCTCGCCGCCGTGAGCGCGTGCGGCGCGTCGGGCGTCGCGGGCGGGTCGCTGCTGCTCATCCCGCTGGCCTGCTCCCTGCTCGGCGTCGACCCCGACGTGTCCATGCAGGTGGTCGCCATCGGCTTCATCATCGGCGTGATCCAGGACTCCTGCGAGACGGCGCTGAACTCCTCGTCTGACGTGCTGTTCACCGCCACGGCCGAGTACCGCGACCAGCTGCGCGCCGGCAACGAGGTGCACCTCGGCAAAGACGCCCCCGAAGCCGCGCAGACCGCGTAAGGGAAGAGAACGGGGTTCGGGAAGGGGCTGCAGCAGAAGGCAGCAGAAGCCCTGAGCAGCCTCTCGAACAGCCGTTTCGAGCCGCTACGTATTGAAAGGAAACGCAAGAGGCCCGCCGCATGTTGCGGCGGGCCTCTTGTTGGTGGGGCTTCTGCTACTGACCCCTCCCATCACGCGGCAGAACGATGCAGTCGTAGCGGACGGTCTTGCCGGTGATCGCGTAGGCGGGCTTGACGCCGGCCAGATGCGGGCCGCGCACGGGGCGCTTCACGATGACCTTGCGCGGGCGCGCGGCGATGGCGGCATGCAGGAGCGCCTCCTCCACGTCGCACGGGCACTCGAGGTGCTGGAAGAGCTGCATCTTCTTCTTGCTCGCCGCGCTCTTGCGCCGCGCGGGGAACATGGGGTCGAGCAGGATGAGGTCAGGCGGCGCGTCCAGGCGCGGCAGCACCTCGAGGCTGTCGCCCTCGACGAGCTCCATGCGCGCGATGGCGGGCGCGAGCCGCGGGTTCTCCCGCCCGCGGCGCAGCGCGTCGCGCAAGAGGGCCGCCACCTGGGGGTTGCGCTCGATGAGGCGCACCGAGAAGCCCGCGGCGGCGAGCAGGAGCGCGTCCTCGCCGAGGCCCGCCGTGGCGTCGACGGCCACGGGATCGGGCCCGAGGCTTCGGGGCTTCGCCGCCTTGACGAGCAGCTCGCGCCCCAGGTTCACGGGGCGGATGCGGTTGAGCAGGCGCGTGAAGTCGCCGCGCAGCACCAGGTCGCCCTCGACGAGGGAGAGCCCCCGCTCGTCTTCGACCAGCTTCGCGTTGCCCTCGACCAGCTCCAAATCGCTCACCTGCCCTTCCCTGCTCACAGCGGCGCGCGCCGCCCTCGCGACAGCGCCGCTCACACCCCAGCGCGCCGCCCCCGCCTTGGCGCGACGGCCGCCGCCCGCCAAAGCCGGGCGCGCAGCGTCGCGCCCCTACTTCACCAGCTTGGAGTCCTCGACCTTCTCAATATACCACCCCATGAACGCCGCGAGCGGCTTGCGCAGCACAAGCCCGATGAACGCCGCGGGCACGAGGAACAGCATGAGCTCGCCGAGCTGCACCCAGTAGTCGTTGCCGTAGGTGCCGAACATCGCCGCGCGCATGGCGCCCACCACGTGCGTCGCCGGGAGGAACCCGCTCAGCGCCTGCACGAACCCGGGCAGGATCTGCAGCGGGAACGACCCGCCGCAGCCCGTCACCTGGATGATGAGCAGCAGCACCGCCATGGCCTTGCCGAGGTTGGCGAACGCCGACACGAGCGCGTAGACGATCGCGGTGAACACGAGCCCCGCCACCCAGAAGCACAGCAGGTAGAGCCACGGATGCGCCACCTGCACCTGCAGGAAGAACAGGTTGCCCAAGCCCAGAAGCGTGCTCTGCAGAAGCGAGACGAACGCCATCACGCCGAAGCGGCCCAAGAGCAGCTCGCGCGGCTTCGGGTTTTCGAGGTTGGCCTGCGCGCGCGGCGACACCGTGGGCTTCACCACCACGAGGATGAGCAGCGCGCCGATGAACAGGGCCAACGTGGCGTAGAGCGGCGACATGGCCGAGCCGAAGTTCTCGGAGGGGAACACGGCCACGCGCTCGACGCCCACCGGCGCCGCGAGCGCCCGGGAGAGCCCCTGCACGTCGGAGCCGAGGACCGCGCGCAGCGCCTCGGCGTCGCCCGACGCCAGCGCCGCGTCGATGGCGTCGGCCATGCCGCGCAGCCTGCCCGCCAGATCGCCGAGGTCCGCCGCGGTGGCATCGAGCTTGCCCGCGCCGTCGCTGATCGCATCCGCCACCGACCCGGCCGAGCCCGCCAGGCTCGCGTCGATGGCGTCGAGCCTGCCCTTGCCGTCCTCCACGTACCCCGCAAACGCCGTCGCGTCGGCGGCCAGGTCATCCAGGACGGGGATGAGCTTGTCGTCGAAGGCGCGCTTCACGTCGGCGACCTTCTGCTCGGCAGACGCCGCGAGCGCCTTCACCTCGTCGCGCTCGGCCTGCACGTCGGCGTTGCCCGCCTCGAGCTTGTCCGCCGCGCTCGCGAGGCGCGCGCTCATGTCCTCGAGCAGCTCGGCCGTCGCGCGCGTCATGGCAGCGAGGCCCTGAAGCGCGCTCGCCTGGTCGGCGGGCACCACGCCGACGAGCGCCTCGAGCTCCGAGGCCGCCTTCCGGTAGAGCGCCGCCTGGTCGGCCACGGCGCCCGCCTGGGCGCGCAGGCGCTCGGCACCTGCGGCCGACTCGCTCGCCGCCGCGTCGAACAGCGCGTCTATCTGCGCCGACACCTCGCCGAAGCTCGACGCGGACGCGTCGAGCGCGTCCGAGAGCCGCTTCACCGACGCCTTGAGCGCCTCGACGAGGCTCACCACCGACGCCGTGTCCTGCGGCAGCGACGCAGCCATGCCCTCGGCCTCGGCGCGCGCGGACGCCACCAGGTCAGACGAGCTCTGCACGAGCTCGCCCGACGTCGACGCCAGCTTCCCGTAGAGCAGCAGCACGCGCGCGGCCTCGTCCATCTGCGAGGCCATCGCGCGCACGTGCCCCGAGAGCTCGCCGATGCGCCCGCCGAGGTCAGCATCGTCCGCGTAGGCGGCGAGCGCCTCGGCGATGCCGAGCGCAAGCTCGGAGAGCGTCTCGGCGAACACTTCGTTCACCTGGTACGACACCGAGTCGGCTCCCTTGTCGGTGACCTTCGGCGCAATGGCGTTCTTCTTCTCGTTGGCGTAGTAGACGATCTTGGCGTGCTGCACGTCGGCCGCGTAGAACGTGAGCATGTCGCGGCTGAAGCTCGCGGGGATGACCACGGCCGCGTAGTAGCGGCCCGACCGCGCGCCGTCGACGGCGTCGGCCTCCGAGGTGAAGACCCAGTCGATCTCGTCGTTGGCGCGCAGCGCGCTCACCACCTGCTCGCCCACGTTCACGCGCAAGGGCACCAGGTCGCTCTCGTAGCCCTCGTCGACGTTGGCCACGGCCACCTTGAGGTTGCCCGTGTTGCCGAACACGTCCCAACACGCGATCACGTTGTACCAGGTGAAGATCGACGGCATGACCACGAGCCCCACCACGATGATGATGCTCACCACGTTCGCGAACAGCCGCTTCATGTCGCTTCTGAACAGCGTCCAGACGTTACGCACGCCCCTCACCGCCCTTCGCGCCCGCGGCGCCCGCTGGCGCGGCCTGCACAGCTCCCGCGGCGCCCGCGCCCGCGCCTTCGCCTGGCTTCGCCGCCGCGCCTGCTGGCGCGGCCTGCACAACGCTCGCGGCGTCCGCTGGCGCGGCCTGCACGGCTCCCGCGGCGTCCGCGCCCGCTTCCTCCCCCGGGCGCTGCATGCGGTTGCGCGACGAGTAGAGCCCGAGCAGGCTCTCCTCGCTCATGTCCTCGAGGCTCATCTGCCGCTCGAAGCTGTAGCGCATGCTCTCCACCACCACCAGGAACACGAGCAGCGCCGCCAGCGACACGAGGCACGCCGTGAGCAGCACCACCTTCTCCGTCGGCGTGAGCGCGAACACGAGCATGAGCGTCACCGGGATGGCGACGCCCGCCGCCACCGAGCCGCGGATGAGGCGCGGGTACCAGCGCATGAAGCTCGCGTAGCGCCGCGTGATCTCGCGGCGATACTCCTCCTTGTCAGACAGCGCGCGGACGAGCTGCGAGAAGCGATAGGGGCGCACGGGGACCTCCACGTCCTCGCCGTTGAAGATGCCGCTCTGCCTGACCTGGCGCGCCACCATGTGGTTCACGTTCGCCAGAAGCGGGCGGAACACGAGCCCGAGCGCCATGAACGCCGCGAAGTAGAGCAGGAGCATGCCCACGTCATGCGCGTACTGGCTGCCGTAGAAGCCGCAGATGGACTCGCGCATGGCGCCGATGCCGTAGGTGAAGGGGAGCAGCGGGTAGACGGCCTGGAAGAAGGCCGAGGTCATCTCGACGGGGTACAGGCCCGTCGCGCCCGGGATCTGGGCGAACACCAAGATGATGCAGATGCCCTTGCCGATGTGCTGCAGGGTGACCGACAGCGCGTAGATGATGCTCAGGTACGCGAGCGACGCCACCGCCGCCGCCAGGAAGAGCGCCGGCGGGCTTTCCGCCTGGACGCCGAGCGCCAGCACGCCCGCGCAGCAGATGACCGCCTGCAGCATGGCAAGCACGGCGAACAGCGCGAAGCGGCTCAGGTAGCGCTGCGCGAGGGTGAAGTTGCGGATGCCCTCGGAGTCGACCTCCTGCCGCATGATGACCAGCAGCATGAACGCGCCGATCCAGAACGTCAAGTTCATGAACAGGGGCGCCATGGCCGACCCGTAGGCGTTGAGCGGGTAGAGCTGCACGGTCTCCACCTCGGTCGGCGCGCCCATGAAGCTGGCGATCTTGCCCGCGTCGAGGCCGTCCTCGCCGAAGATCTCGCTGAGCGCGTCGGCGCTGCCGAGCGCCGTCACGTCGGTGCGCACGAGGTCGAGCCCCGCCTCGAGGTCCCCGAGCAGGCCGTCGGTGGCGCCCACGGCCTCGCGCGCGCTCTCGAGCGTGGACGTGAGCTGGCCGAGCACAAGCCCGATCTGGTCTGTGACCACCCGCTCGCCTGAGAGCGCGCCCTCCAGCGAGGCCGTCGCGGCGGCGAGGCGCGAAAGGCCCGCGCTGACCTGGGGGATGGTCGAGGTGAAGAGCGCGTTCGCGTACGCGTCGGCGCTGGCCACGGCGCCCTGCACGGCCGCGTCGAAGGATGCCGCCGCGTCCGCGACGGCCTGGGAGGCGCCCTCGGCGTCAGCGCTCAGCGCCTCGAGGTCAGCCACGAGCGCGCGGGCGCGGGCGTTGTCCTCGTCGAGGCGGTCGGCCAAGGACGTGAGCGCGGCCTTCCCTTCGGCGTCCTTGCCGTCATCGGGCAGCGCGTCGGCAAGCGCGCGCACGTGGCGGGCGAGCGCCTCGCCTTCGCCCACCACCGCGTTCGCCTGCGCAAGCGCCACGCCCACGCTCGCCGACGCGCCCTCCGCGTTGCCGGCCATATCCCTCATCGCCTTGCTCGCCTGCGCCGACAGGCTCGACATCGCCGCAAGGCCCTCGCCCACCGCGGGCAGCGCGTCGGCCGAGAAGCCCGAGAGCGCGTCCTGCATCTGCGCAGCTTGGGCCGACATCCGAGCGAGCGCCGTGGCGGCCAGGTCCATCTCGGCGCGCACGTCGGCGAGCACGCCGCGCGCGTCCTCCGTCCGCGCGAGCGCGGCGTCGGTGGCGCCTGACACGCCGGCAAGCGTCTCGCGCGCCCCGCCGATCACCGAAACGGCCTCGCCGAGCTTGCCGAGCGCCTGCGTGCGCGACTCGTCAACCGCCGCGCGCGACTCGCCGGCCGCGGCGTCAAGCGCCTCGACTGCCGCGTCGGTCACGGTCGAGACGAACGCGGAGTTGATGGTCTCGTCAAGCGTGGTGGCGCCCGTGTCGGTGATCTTGGGCGCCACGGGCCCGAGCTTCTCGTTCACGTAGTAGAGGAGGTTCGGCTGGGTGAAGTCCCCCGTGGTGAGGGTGAGCAGGTTGGCGGTGAAGTCCTCGGGGATCACGAACACCGCATAGCTCGCCCCCGACTCAAGCTCCGCCATCGCCATGTCGCGGTCGACGAACGCCCAGTCCAGCTGGTCGTTCTCGCGCAGCTTCTCGACGATCATGTCGCCGACGCGCACTTGCCCGGTCAGCTCGCTCGAGCCTCCAACGTCCTCGTTCACCACGTCGACGCGCAGCTGGCTCGTGTTGTCGTAGGGGTTCCAGAAGCCGACGACGTTGTACCACGTGTACACCGACGGCAAGACGAGGAGGGCCATCACCACCACGAGGGCCGCCGGCGCTTTGACCAGGCGCACGATGTCGCGCCCGAGCACTCGCAACACGTTCCCCATGCGCAACGGTCCTTTCTCCCCAACTGTTGAATTACTTATCGCGCTATTGTATGCCATTTCGGGTTGACGCGTCACGTTCGTTATCGTTTCGTGCGCTTTGGCCACATACGAGCGCAGCCGTTCGCGCCATCATGCCTTTGGCCGCATGCGTGCGCAGCCGTTCACGCCATCGCACCTTTGGCCGCATGCGTGCGCAGCTTCCCCGCATCTTCGGCTTCGCGAGCCTCTAGCACCGACAACGCCCTCTTTTCATCCACGACTCCGAGAAGCTGGATGGAAAACGCCCGTTATCGGCGATTCGGGCCCCGAAAACCACCGACAACGGCGCTTTCGCATCCACTTTTCTCGAAAAACCACCGATAACGGGCATGTTTCATCCAGAATCACCTGAGGGGTGGATGGGAAAGCGCCGTTGTCGGCGGATTGCCACCAGGGGCGGGAACTTGCACTCGACAGCAAGAAATCAGCGCCCAAAAACGGGCGCTGACCTGAAGTTTTATGGCTCCCCGGGTAGGATTCGAACCTACAACCCTCCGGTTAACAGCCGGATGCTCTGCCGTTGAGCTACCGAGGAATGTAGCTGCTGGAACGCTCATGTCCCAACGCGCAAGAAAGAATTATACCGAAACGCGCGCGCTGCGCAAGACCCTATTTTCCCCTTTCGGTGAAAAATCTCCACGTCGAAAGGCCGCGCGAAGCTTCGCCCGAGCTTCTCATGCCCAGCACGCACAGGCGCTGCGATCACTTCGAGGAGCTACCTGCAGGATTTCACAGCGATTCTCGCAGAAATCCCGCAGGCAAAGGCGCGCTTAAGCGCGGCGCACCAGGTAGCACTGGTGGATGCGCGGGTTGCGCTCGAAGTCGTGCGGGATGGTGTCGGCCGTCATGTCCTCGATCTCGACGCCGTAGCGCTCGAGCTGCTCGCGATCGGGCTTGAAGGTGCGCAGGTTGCACGAGAACACCGCGGCGCCCCCGCGCGCGAGCAGGCGCGACACGCCGATGAGCAGCTCCACGTGGTCGCGCTGCACGTCCCACGTGCGCTTCCCCATGGCCTTCGAGTTCGAGAACGTGGGCGGGTCCACGAAGATGAGGTCGAACTCCTCGCGCGCCCGCCGCGCCGCGTGGATCCACTCCATCACGTCGGCGCGCACGAAGGCGTGCTCGCGCCCCGAGAACCCGTTGAGCTCCATGTTGCGGCGCGCCCAGTCGAGGTAGGTCTGCGAGAGGTCCACCGTGGTCGTCTCAGCCGCGCCGCCCGCCGCCGCGTGCACCGTCGCCGTGCCCGTGTAGGCGAACAGGTTCAAGAAGCGCGCGCCGCGGGCCTCCTCGCCCACCATGCCGCGCGTGACGCGGTGGTCGAGGAAGATCCCCGTGTCAAGGTATCCCCCCAGGTCGATCTCAAGCGTGAGGCCCGCCTCCTCGGTGTAGGCCACGTACGAGCGGCGATGCGCGCCCTGGTACTGCGAGCCGCCCTTCGAGCGCGTGCGCACCTTCGAGAACACGTGGTCGGGGCGCACGTCGAGCACCACCGGCACTACGGCGAGCACGTCGTCGAAGCGACGGCGGGCCACCTCGGCGTCAACCGAGGAGGGCGCCTGGTACTCCGCCACGTGCACGTAGGTCTTGCCCGCCGAGGCGCCCGCGCCCTCGTACACGTCGATGGCCGCGTTGTAGTCGGGCAGGTCGGCGTCATAGAGGCGGTAGCACGAGATCCCCTCGCATCGCGCCCACTTGCGCCGCTCGCGCGCCACCTTGCGCAGGCGGGCGGCGAACTGGGCGGCCTGCTCGTCGTTCACCTCCACCACGTGGTCGGCCCCGCCGTGGGCGTCGGGCAGCGTGATGCTCGCGAGCGCGCGCGGCGGCTGGTCGAACACCTCAAGCGTGCCCTCGATGCGCCCCACTCCCGTAACCTGGACGCACGTCGGCTCCACGCCGAAGCGTCCCGCGAAGCCGCGCGTGCCCACCGCAGCGAACACCGAGCCTGCCGGCGCCCCCTTGGCAGCCGCCATGAAGGCCGCCTCCTCCGCGACGGCGCGGGCATCGCCCTCGTCGCGGTCGATCGGCGCGGCGTTCACCACGAGCAGCGCCGGGACGGCAGGCGCCGACGTCCCTTCGGCAGCCCCGTCAGGCAGCGCCACGTCGGCCTCCTTACCGCCTGCCACGTCCGCGCGGCAGCGGCTCACCACGCCTGCGAGGCGGCGCTCCACCGCAGCCGCGTCGTCGAGCGAGGCGGCCTCCACGCTCGCCACGGCGCGCAGCCCCGCGTTGCGCAGGTGGGCGCGCGCCCTCGAGATAGCCGGCGAGGACGTCGAGAGCCCCACCACGCGCACGTGCGCCGGGTCGGGGATGCCGAGCGGGCCCTCGGAGCTCGAGTTGGCCAGCAGCCGCTCCAGGCCGCGCTCGAGGCGCTCGTCAGCGCGCGCGAGCTCGTCGTTCCACGCGTCGTCGTCATGCCGCGCCCAGCCGTAGAAGCCCCAGCGCTCGCGCAGGAGCCCCGGCGCCGCGTCGGCGGCCATGCCCGCCGCCTCGCACACCGCGAACCCCGCGTCGCACGCCGGGTCGAGCACGCCCCAGCCCTCCGCGAGGCGCGCGGGCGCGCCCGCCGCCACGAGCATCCCCGCCGCACGCGCGCAGGCGAGCGGCGCATCCTCCCCGTCGCGCCCGTCGAAGTACGTGCGGTGGTAGAGCGACTCGCCCGCCAGGTCGACCGAGATCGTGGCGCGGCGGTCGCGCACGCGCACGTCCACGAGCAGGTCGGCATCGTGCGGGCTCACGTTCGGCCGCTCGCCGGTCCGCGCGCGCAGGCGGTCGCACAGGGCGTCCTTCACCTTGAGCGCCGTGAACTGGGTGTTGCGCAGCTCGGCGTTCGTGCCGAAGGCGCGCACGGCCACGCTCGCGCCCGGCGCCAGCACGTCCTCCCACGGCAGGTCGTAGACGCCCGCATACAGAAGCTCGGCGTCGCCCGCGTTCACGCGGCCCACCACCGCCGTCACGCGCGAGGCCACGCGCGACCACAGGCACACGCGCTCGGCGTCAATCGGGCGCCCGAGGAAGGCCGCGCCGCCCTTGAGCGGGCGGATGCTGCGCACGCGCAGCGCTCTCAGCTCGTCAGCCAAGGCCGCCTCGAAGCCCGCCAGGCAGCTGGCGAAGAACTCGATTTTGTTGTCGCGATCGCGGACCGTCATGCGTCTCCCCACCTCGTGTCGTATGCCCTGCAGCGACCCCCCGCGAGGAGGGGTTGCAAAGCCGCCCTCACAGGCAAGGACCCCGCCCCTGCCGCCCAGCTCGCGGGTCTCCCCGTCGGGCAGCGAGGACGAGGTCCTTGCCTTGCCGAAGCGCCAAAAGCCGTTCTCGGCTGATTTCGGCGCGCTAGTCCTCCAGATAATCCTTCAGCTTCGAAGAGCGCGAGGGATGGCGCAGCTTCGCGAGCGTCTTGCTCTCGATCTGGCGGATGCGCTCGCGCGTCACGCCGAACTCGCGCCCGACTTCCTCGAGCGTGCGCGGATGCCCGTCCTCGAGCCCGAAGCGCAGGGAGATCACCTTGCGCTCGCGCTCGGCCAAGCCGTCGAGCACCTTGCCGAGCTGCTCCTGAAGCATGGAGAAGGACGCGGCGTCAGGCGGCACCACGGCGGCGTCGTCCTCGATGAAGTCGCCGAGCTGGGAGTCCTCCTCCTCGCCGATGGGCGTCTCCAGGCTGACGGGCTCCTGCGAGATCTTCTGGATCTCGCGCACGCGCTCGGCGGGAAGCCCCATCTCCTTGCCGATCTCCTCGGGGGTTGGCTCGCGCCCGAGCTCCTGCAGGAGCTGGCGCTGGATGCGCACGAGCTTGTTGATCGTCTCGACCATGTGCACGGGGATGCGGATGGTGCGCGCCTGGTCGGCGATGGCGCGCGTGATGGCCTGGCGGATCCACCACGTGGCGTACGTGGAGAACTTGAAGCCCTTCGTGTAGTCGAACTTCTCGACCGCGCGGATGAGGCCCAGGTTGCCCTCCTGGATCAGGTCCAGGAACAGCATGCCGCGACCCACGTAGCGCTTGGCGATGGAGACCACCAGGCGCAGGTTCGCCTCGATGAGCTGCTGCTTCGCGTCAAGGCCCACCTGCTCGATGCGCGAGAGGCGGCGCTTCTCGCGGCGGTCGAGCTCGACGCCCTCGTCCTCGGCGCGCTCAAGCTCCTCGGTGGCGGCCACGCCGGCCTCGATCTTCATGGCAAGGTCGATCTCCTCGGCTGCGGTGAGCAGCGGGACCTTGCCGATCTCCTTCAGGTACATGCGCACCGGGTCGCCCGTGAGCATGGTGACGTTGGCATCGGCCGTGCGCTTGCGCACCCTCGACTTCGCGCGCGCGCTCACCTTCGGCAGCGCCGGCGCGTCCATGGTGGCCTTGAGCTCCTCCTCGGGAATGCCCTCGAGCAGGTCCTCCTCAGATTCAACTCCCACTTCGAGCTTGTCGTCGGCAAGGCTGTCGGCATGGCTCTCGATCGCCTCGGTTGCGGGAGGCTCGATGTCCGCAACGTCCTCGTCCTCGATGACTTCCTCGACGACGTCTTCGGCGACCTTGGTTTCTTGCGTAGATTTCTTCGATGAGGCCTTTGCCACGCGATCTTCCTTTCTATGAAGGGCGCCCTATGGGCATAGCTTCGCCATTATGGGCGCAAAGATTCAGCAAATTAGGATACACCTCCCAGCGCCCAAGTTCAAGACCCATCCCGCGTGCGGTAAGAAACGGACGCCGTCCAAGCATCCAGATGCTCAGCCAGATCGACCGCTTCGCAGATGCCGTGCAAGACCTCGCCCGAAGCACGGGCAAGCCCCTTGAGGAGGTGCGAGCCGCCGCCCTTCTATCCCCCGCCTACGAGGTGCTCTACGACTTTGACACAGGTCTCTGGCAAGAGGGCCCCGACTTCTTCGCATCGCTGATCGACCTCGATGCGTAGGATCCGAGCCAAAAGGTCTCTTTGGCGCCCTTTCGAAGGATCCAGCTCTGGGCGTAGCGCGTTCGCGCGGTCATCTCACTTGCGACTAGATCCTTCGGCTCCGCGCCCTGCGGACGCTCCGCTCAAGATGACAGAGGATGCCCCTGGAAGACCGGAGCGAGAGAGACGCACCCGAGCCTTTCGGCTGCCTGGCAACGCGGCGCAGCAGGCAACAGGGGACCGCATGCAGAATTTCTGCGTGATTTTGCCAGAAATCTTCAGATGTTTGTCTCCTTCGCGTCCCCAAACGAGCCTTTGCAGCGACAGTGCATCCTTCATCAAAACTCGACCTGGGGTTTTGTCGGCCCCAGAGCGCATGAGCCGATAAAATGGTAGTTGCTGGGAGCTTGAGAGGGCAAACATCTGAAGATTTCTGCCAAAACGACCCGTGAAAAATGCAAGGGACTTCCCATGAGCAAGAAAAGGCAGATGACCCCCTCGCAGAAGGCGGCGGCGCGCTGGGACGAGGACGAGCGCCCCGCGTCGGGAAGCTCGAAGAGAGCGAAAGGCGCCCAGCCCACGCCGTCTGACGACGCCTCGCCGTTCAGCCTGCAGAACGTGGTGATCCCGCTCATCCTCATGGGCGCCGCCACCGCCTTCGGATTCCTCATGCTGGGGAGGCAAGGCTTGCTCTAGCGAGGCGCGGGGACGCAGGAGACGCGTCATGCGAGCCGGCCGTGCGACCCAGAGCGCCCAAGAAGGACGCCCGCGCTCATTCCCGCCCGGCTTGCCGTTGGGCTATCGGATCAGGCGGTAGTAGATCGTTGTCGCGAATGCGATGAGCGCGCAGGCCACGTACATCACCTCGTAGCCGCAGCTTGACACCAGAAACCCCAGGACGAACGGCCCGATCCCGCACCCTGTGTCGCACAGGATGAAGAACGTGGACACTGTGAGCGAGGTGCTCGAGCTCGTCGATATCTTCACGGCGGCAGCCTGCCCTACGGACATGCACGTTCCGAATCCGGTGGCCATGAACACGCCGCACGCCAAAAGCGAGAGGGGGTCTCGCGCAAACGCAACCAAGATCAAGCCGGCCCCCATCGAGGCGATCGACGGATAGAGGATGACATCTTCCCCGTACCGGTCCATCAGCTTGCCCGTCACCGGCCGGATCAGCAGCAGCACCGCCGCATAGACCAAAAACACGAACGGAGCGAAGAGCCCCAAGCCAAGCTCATCGGCATAGCTTTCGACGAACGCATTTATCGATGAGTACGCGAACGCGATGAGAAACATGAAGAACGAGAACTTCACCGTGGAGGAGTCTACGATCGGAGCCTTCCTTGCGCGGATCGAAGCGATCGACCTCCCCTTTGCAGCCGCCGGCTCGCGATACGTCCGCAGCAGAACCAGCGAGAGCGCCGACAGCACGAGGCAGATCGAGAAGAGGACGCTGTAGTCTATTCCAACTACGATCAAGACCGACATCAGGGGGCCTATGCCGATCCCCAGCGTATTCGACAGCATGAAGTAGCCCGTGCCCTCACCGAGGCGCCCGGCAGGAAGCCCGTCTATCGCCAGCGCAGGCACGACCGTGTTGGCAACCCCGAAAGCCACGCCATGCAAGAGACGCACGGCCAGGAGGAACGATATCCCCACGAACTCCATGAAGTAGAGGGCCACCGCCACGGTCTGCAACGCGAGAAAAGCCAAGCCGATCTGCCTCAGCGAGAACCTGCATTCCAATCGAACGCACACCACGCGCCCCGCTATGCCCCCGACGAGGAAGACAGATGCGGTGAGGCCGGCAAGCGCGGGGTCCACGCCGTACAGGGTTGCTGCGTGAAGGGCCATGGTCGTCATGAGGAGGAAGTAGATGACCACGAGAGACAGGTTGCATGCAAACAGTCTGACGAAGCCGGACGTGAAGATGGGGCTGCTCTTTGCGCGCCCGTTTGCGTACCCGTTTGCGTGCCCGTCCATGTGCTTTCCCCTTCAGAAGAGGCTTGACCCAAGCTGCGAGGAGCGCCGAGGGCAACCGGGCGCATTCTCGCTCGTTTTGCACAGCCTAGCAAACCGGAGGCGGCGAAGCGAAAAGTCTGGACGATAGGCGCCCTATCGTCCAGCAAGTTTTTCGAGCGCAGGCGACCTGATCCGTCCTCATGAGCTCGTGCGATACAGCGAATCCCTGATCAGCTCGATGTATGCCTCATAGACGTCATGGAAGTGGCTGTAGAACGTCGACCTGCTGACGGACGCAGCCTTTGCGACCTCGTTGACTGACACCTGGTCGAGTGGCTTTTCCGCGAGCACGCTGCCCAGGGCAAGTTTGATCGACGTCTTGGTGTCAGCGTCTTCATTGACCGCAGCCCTGCCCTCCCCGCCCGGTTCCTGCGCGGCGAAGAGGCGAAGCCCCGAGATCGCGCTGAACGCCCTGAGGACTTCCATCTCGTCCCTTTCCTGCGGCTGCTCGAACCACCATCGTATGGTTCGAGCGAAAGAGCCTGCGAGGTGCTGGGCGTAGAGGGAGTCTATCCTGCTCGGAAGCGCCCTCATACCGCGGCTTATGCGACAGGCGAAGAAAACGCCCGATTCCCTCTCGAAGGCATCCCAGAAAGCGCGATCCGACCCCTTCGCCCGCTCGAGGATGATGGCGCGCGACTCGTTCAGGTTGCGGATCACTTGGAGAAGGCGCGTGGCGAAGTCGGTCGTCGCGATGGGCTTTCCATCGGCTCCCCTTGGCCGAAACAGGTCCTTGCAAAGGTCCTGCAACTGGGCTGAACGATCATTCGAAGGCATTCTCGTCCTTTGCTCGCATCTCAAAGAGGAATCGTTGGCGACTCCCCCTCGTCATCCATTCTACTCTTGCCTGACGACGGCGGAAGCGCCAAGCGGGGCGAGCCTTCGCCCTGCCCTCAGAGCAGGTCGTAGCAGTCGACGTCGACCGCCACGTTCACCTCGCGGTCGGCCTTGCGGGCGCGGAACAGGCGTGTGAGCACGGAGGCGAGGTCGTCCTCGCGCGGGCACTTCACCACCACGTGCCAGCGGTAGGTGCCGCGCAGCTTCGACAGCACGCAGGGGCTGGCGGGCAGCACCTGCCAGCGATCCCCCGCCACGTTGAACACGAGCTTCGCCAGCTCGGCGCGCAGCTCCTCGGCCACGCGCCTGACCGCGGCCTCGTCTTTGCCCCACATGAGCACGTTGGCCATGCGCACGTAGGGCGGGTACCCCAGCACGCGCCGCTTCGGCAGCTCGGCGCGCAGGAAGAGCGCGCGGTCGTACGCGGCCGCGGCGCGGATGGCGACCGAGGACGCCTCGTAGGTCTGCACGAGCACGCGCCCGGGCAGATCCGCCCGGCCCGCGCGGCCCGCCACCTGCTCGATGAGGGCGAACGTGCGCTCGCCCGCGCGGTAGTCGGGCAGGTGCAGCTGCGTGTCGGCGTTGATCACGCCCACGAGCGTCACGTCGTCGAAGTCGAGTCCCTTCGCGATCATCTGCGTGCCGAGGAGCACCGCCGCGCCCGCGCCCGCGAACTGGTCGAGCAGGCGCTGGTGCGCGCCCTTCGCGCGCGTGGTGTCGGCGTCCATGCGGATGACGGGCACGCCCGGCCCCACGCCCGGCGCGTCGTCGAGCAGCGCGCGCAGCTCGGCCTCCACGCGCTGCGTGCCCGCGCCGAACTTCTTGAGGTACGGGCTTCGGCACGCGGGACATGTGGGCGGCGCGGGCGCGGCGTAGCCGCAGTGGTGGCACACGAGCTTCGCGCCCTGCTCGTGGTACGTGAGCGACGTCGCGCAGTTCGGGCACTCGGGCACGAACCCGCAGTCGCGGCACAGCAGGAACTTCGCGAACCCGCGCTGGTTCAGCAGAAGCACCGCCTTGCGGCCCGCGCGCAGCTCGTCTGCGAGCGCCTGGGCGAGGCGGCGCGAGAACATGGAGCGCGAGCCGGAGTGGAACTCGGCCGCCATGTCGATCACCTCGACGGCGGGAAGCGGGCGCCCGTTCGCGCGCGCGGGAAGCGACACCTGCGTCCAGCGCTCGTCGGTGGCCGCCGCGTGCAGCGCCTCGATGGAGGGCGTGGCCGAGCCGAGCACGAGCGCGCCGCCCGAGCGCCGCACCATCCACGCCGCCACGTCGCGCGCCACGTAGCGCGGGGCGCTGTCCTGCTTGTAGGAGCCCTCGTGCTCCTCGTCGATCACGATGAGCCCCACGTCGGCCAGCGGCGTGAACAGCGCGCTGCGGGCGCCCACCACCACGCGCGCCTGGCCGCTTCGGATGAAGTCCCACTGGTCGAAGCGCTCGCCCTGGCTCATGCGCGAGTGCATGACGGCCACGGCGTCGCCGAAGCGCCCGCGGAAGCGCGCCACCGTCTGCGGCGTGAGCGAGATCTCGGGCACGAGCACGACGGCGTTGCGCCCCTCGAGCAGCACCGCCTCGATGGCCTGCAGGTACACCTCGGTCTTGCCCGAGCCCGTCACGCCGTCGACGAGCACCACCTCGCCGCGGGCTGCCGCGCGCGCGTCCTCGACGGCCCGCAGCGCCGACGCCTGCCCCTCGGTGAGGTGCGGCTTCGCCGACGGCGTGAAGCCGGGCTGGGCGGGCGCAAGGGTAGCGGTCGCGAAGGACCCGGTCGCGGGGGTAGCGGGACCGCCTGCGGCGGATCCGGCTCCGGCTGCGGCGGGTCCGGTTGCGGCGCCCGCGCGGCCAGCAGCCGCCCTGCCAGCGCCCGCGACGCCGCGCATGCGGCGGCGGCGCTCGACGCGCACGACGCCCTTCTCCTCGAGCGCGCGCACGGCCGCGGACACGCTGCCGAACTCGAGGGAGAGCTCGGCCATGCGCACGTCGCCGCGGCGCACGGCCTCGATGACCTGCGCCTGCTTGACGGCGTTCCTGCGCGGGACGAAGCCCTCGGCGGCCGGGCCGAGCGTCACCCAGCGGTCGTCGACCTCGCCGACCGCTGGCTGCTCGAGCCGCCAGCTCCCATCGCGCCCGTGCACGAGGCGCGGCACGCCGCCGGGCGGCGTGAACAGGCGCACGCACGCAGAGAGCGGCGCCACGTAGCGCGCGGCCAGAAACTGCGCGCAGGCCGCGCCCTCCTCGTCGAAGAAGGGGACGGTGAGCACGCGCTCGATCGGCTTGAGCTTGGCGGCGCGGTCGCGCGCGAAGCCCGTCTGGGGGCTGGGCGCCTCGTACTGGGCGCCGAACCCGAAGTGCGCCTCGATGGGCGCCTGCGCGGCGGATGCGGGAGACGCGCCGCCTGCGGCATGCGCGGCAGCCTCCTCGGACTCGCGCACGCCGACCACGAACCCCACCGCGCGGCGCCGCCCGAACGGCACGAGGACCGCGCAGCCCACCTCGACGTCTCCCGACGCCTCGGTGACCGCGTAGGTGTAGGGCGCGTCAAGCGCCTGCGTGGGAATGTCCAGGATGACCGAAGCGAGTTTCATGGCACAAGAGTATAGCACCCGGGCACCACGGCGAAGGGGCGCGCGAAGCCGGGGCTAGGAGCTTCTCGGGACGCGTGCGAGCTTGGCGAGCAGGGTCTTGACGTCGATGGGCTTGGCGACGAAGTCATCCATGCCGCTGGCGACGGCGCGGTCCTGGTCCTCCTTGAAGGTGCTCGCCGTGCAGGCGATGATCCGCACGGTGCGCGCGTCGGGGCGGTCGAGCGCGCGGATCGCGCGCGCGGCCTCGTAGCCGTCCATCACCGGCATGTGCGCGTCCATGAGGATCACGTCGATGCCGCCCGCGTCCGACGCGCCGAAGGCGGCCACGGCCTCCTCGCCGTTTGCGGCCACGCGCACGGCCATGCCCTCTTCCTCGAGGATGCTCACGAGGATCTCGGCGTTGAGCTCGTTGTCCTCCGCCACGAGCACCGAGAGCGCCCGCCCCGGCGCGCAAGCCGGCTCGGAAGCGGCCGCGTCGGCGCCAGCGTCGGCAGCCGCGCCCACCGCGGCGGCTGCGCCCGAGCCCGCGCCCGCAACGCCGCCCTCCGCGCCCACGACGCCGCCCTCCGCGCCCACGACGACGCCCGCGCCGTCACCCCCAGCAGCGCCAGCGCCCTCTTCCGCACCCTCCTCCGCGCCCGCGGCCGCGACCTCGAGCGGGAGCACCACCTCGAAGCGGCTTCCCCGCCCCAGCTCGCTCTCCACCAGGATGTCGCCGCCCATCTGCTGGGCCAGAAGGTAGCTGATCGACATGCCGAGCCCCGTGCCCTTCTGCCCCTCGGCAGAGCTCGTCGCCTCCTGGGAGAACGCGTCGAAGATGTGCGCGATGAACTCGCGGCTCATGCCGCAGCCCGTGTCAGCCACCACGAAGCGCGTGGTGACCTCATGGCCCGCGGGCGCGTCCTGCGTGACCGAGAACGAGACCACGCCGCCTGCGGGCGTGAACTTCGCCGCGTTCGAGATGATGTTCATCATGATCTGCTTGATGCGCACGGCGTCGCCCACGAGGCGCGGGCACGCCACGTCGCGCGCGCACTCGAACAGGATCCCGCGGCCCTCGACGTTCTCGCGCTGCATCGCGCAGAGCGCGTCGACGAGCTCGTGCAGGTCGAACGCGTCGATCGACAGCTCGACCTTGCCCGCCTGCAGCTTCGACATGTCCAGGATGTCGTTCACGAGCGCGAGCAGGTAGCGCGCCGTGCTGCCCATCTTCGCCACGTACTCGGCCATCTGCGCGCGGTCGTCCAAGTGCCGCTCCATCAGGTGGTTCAGCCCGATGATGCCGTTCAGGGGCGTGCGGATCTCGTGGCTCATGCTCGAGAGGAAGTCGGCGCGCGCCTCGGCGCGGGCGTTCGCCTCCACGCTGCGGTGCAGATAGCGGAACAGAAGCGCCGCCATGACGCCGAGCGCGCACACCACCACGACGAGCATGACCATGGTCATGGTGACGAACCTGCTCGCCCGCTCGTCGAACACGCTCTTGGGGACCGCCATCCCGAACGTCCAGCTCGTTCCCTCGATCGGCGCGAACGACAGCATGAGGTGCTCGCCCGTGGGCATCAGGCACGACGTGGCGAACGTCTCGCGCGCCCCCGCGCGTGCGAGCACCGCGGCCGCGTCCATGCCGTCATCGAACTGCGCCCCGTCCATGACCTCGTAGAACGTCGAGCCGTCGCCGCGCCCCAGGATGCGGCGCGCGTTCACCACGTAGAAGCCGTCCTCGCCGATGACGCTGCTGTAGCCGCGCCCGCCGAAGCTCTCGATGCGCATCTGGTTGCGCACGTCGCTGATGTCGCACACGCCGAGGAGCGCCGCGAAGCGCACGCCCTCGGCCGCGACGTCCTCGAGCTTGATGCCGTAGAGCAGCGCCTCGTCCTCGGCCCGAAGCACGCCGTCGCTCCCGTTGAGGCGCATGACGTAGCGGCTCGACCCTGCGGGGAAGAAGTCCTCGTAGTCGTGCTCGCTCGGGTCGAGCACGCGCCCCGCGTTCGTGTAGAGGCGTCCCGCCTCGTCGAGGAGGAGCACCTCGTTGAACGCCTCGGACGCGGCGCTCTCCACGCGCAGGTAGTCCTGCAGGTCGGCGATGGCGTCATATCCGTGCAGCTCGAAGCGGTTCTCCATGTCCTCGAGGCGGTCGAGCGAGATCTCGATGGACGCCTCGATCGACTCCACGTCATGCTGGGACACCTCGCTCATGCTGAGGAGCATGTTGTCGGCGACCACGCGGTTGAGCTGGGTGATGTACGCGCCGATGGCGACGACGGCCAAGGCGAGCGCGAGGAGGATGGCGGCGATGTGTCTGAGCTTCGAGCTTCCCATAAACCTTACCGAAAAGATCAGCTTTACCGAAGCCCATTATAACCACAGGAGAGCGCCGTGAAAAGAAAGCGGGGCGGCCTCAAGCCGCCCCGCCAGGGACAACAACGCAAGCAGCGAAGGGCAGGCCGGCGGCGAAGGCAGCACGGGCGGCGCGTCGCCCCGCCCCGCGCCGGCGCGCCGCAGCGCGCCGCCCCTACTCCAAGCCGCAGGCTGCGCGCAGCGCGCCGGTCTTCGTCGTGGCCTCCCAGGTGAACTCGGGCAGCTCGCGCCCGAAGTGCCCGTAGGCCGCCGTCTTGCGGTAGATGGGCCGGCGCAGCTTCAGCTCGTCGATGATGGCGCCCGGGCGCAGGTCGAACACCTCGGCCACCGCGCGCTCGATGGCATCGGTCGGCACGTGCGCGGTGCCGAACGTCTCCACCATCACGCTCACCGGGCGCGCCACGCCGATGGCGTAGGCGATCTGCACCTCGCAGCGGTCGGCGAGCCCCGCCGCCACCACGTTCTTCGCCACCCAGCGCGCCGCGTAGGCGCCCGAGCGGTCCACCTTCGTGCAGTCCTTGCCGGAGAACGCGCCGCCGCCGTGGCGGCCCATGCCGCCGTAGGTGTCCACGATGATCTTGCGGCCCGTGAGGCCCGCGTCGCCCATGGGGCCGCCGATGACGAAGCGCCCGGTGGGGTTCACGTAGATCTCGGCGTCGTCGGCGAGCGCCACGCCCTCGGCCGCGAGCACCGGCTTGATGACCTGCTCGATGATGTCGGCGCGCAGCGTCGCGTGCTCCACGTCGTCGGAGTGCTGCGTGGAGACCACCACCTTCTCCACGCCCACAGGCGCGCCGTCGGCGTAGCGCACGCTCACCTGGGTCTTGCCGTCGGGGCGCAGGTAGGCGAGCGTGCCGTCCTTGCGCACCTCGGTCAGGCGCTCGGCCAGGCGGTGCGCCAGGTAGATGGGCATCGGCATGAGCGTGGACGTCTCGCTGCAGGCGTAGCCGAACATCATGCCCTGGTCGCCCGCGCCGATGTTCTCGTACGGGTCGGTCGCGGCGTCGGCGCCGTGCTGCACCTCCCACGACTCGTCGACGCCCTGCGCGATGTCGGGCGACTGGCCGTGGATGGAGTTCATCACGCCGCAGGTGTTGCCGTCGAAGCCGTACTTCGCGCGGTCGTAGCCGATGTCCGTGACCACCTCGCGCACGATGGCGGGCACGTCGACGTAGGCCTGCGTGCGGATCTCGCCGGTCACCATGACGGTGCCCGTGGTCACGAGCGTCTCGCAGGCGCAGCGCACCTGGCTCACGTCGGCGGGCTGGCCGTTCGGCGCCACGTAGCCCGCGCGCTCGAGCTCGATCTCCTTCTCCAGGATGGCGTCGAGGATGGCGTCGGAGATCTGGTCGCAGATCTTGTCGGGATGCCCCTCGGTCACCGACTCGGACGTGAACAGGTAGTTTGATGTCGTCATGAGGTATTCCTCCTTCATCGATGCTGGCCGGACCACCTTGGCAGGCGCCAGGTTGGTGTCGGGATCACCAAGCCAACCCTCTCCCCCGACTCTGGATAAACGGATATGCGGCCCGCGCAACCGCGCAAGGCCAAGCAGACAGTATACGCGAACACGTGCCTTGCGCAAGGACTATTGCGGAATAAGGCGCATCGAGCCCGCCGGCGAAGCGCGGCGCGGAAAGCAGCGCATAGTGTGGTTTAATGGACAGATAGCAAGAAAAGAGGAGTCACATGGCACTGACAAGCACCAACCTGGAAGCCGCGCCGCCGCAGAAGGTCGACCGGCGCATCATCAAGACGCGGAAGGCCATCCGCCAGGCGTTCCTGAAGCTGCTCTCCGAGAAGGGGCTCGGCAAGATCACCGTGAGCGCGCTCGCCCGCGAGGCCGACATCGACCGCAAGACGTTCTACCTCCACTTCTCCTCCATCGACGACCTCATCGAGCAGGAGGCCAACGTGCTCGTGGAGAAGGTGGCGCGCGCGCTTTCGCGGCCCGCCGCCGCGGACGCGGGCGACGCGCCGTCGATCAGCATGAAGCGCGTGCTCGTGGAGCTCGCGGCGGTGGTCGAGGAGGACGCCGTGCTCTATCAGCACGTGATCTCGTCGCTGTCCATCGACCAGATGGTCGAGGCGCTCAAGGAGCCCGTCCGCAAGGCCGTGCTCGCCAACGCCGCCGACCGCGACGCCGTTGACGAGCAGGGGCTCGACTACCTGCTGCGCTTCTACATCGCGGGCACGCTGTCGGTGTTCGTCCACTGGTTCACGGGCGACCGCAGCCGCCCCATCGAGCAGGTGGTCGACATCGTGGACCAGGCCACCCGAAGCCACGGCATCGAGACGATATCGAGGTTCTAGCGCCCCGGCGCGGGGCAAGAGGGGCATCGGCAGGGACGTCGTCCCGAAAGGCTGCGCCCCCGTTGCCCCGCCGTTGCCCCCGCGTGCTACACTTCACGTTACGCCCTTTCCCCAACGCGGGCCCGCGCGCCCGAGACAAGCGAGCGACCTATGACGAAGAACGCCGACTACACCCGCGAGTACTTCCAGATCATCGACGAGCTCGACGGCGACGTGCCCAGCCGCCGCGCCGCGCACGCCTACATGCGAGGCTCCACGGCCATCGTGCACCACCGCGTGGTGGACTGCTCGTTCGTGCCGCGGCTGTTCAACCAGCAGACCTACGACGCCATGAAGGGCACCGCCGAGACGGCTCACCGCATCCTGTGCAAGGTGATGCAGCGCTACCTGGACGACCCGGACTACCGCCGCGTGTTCGACTTCGACGAGCGCCTCGAGGAGCTCATCCTGCTGCCGCGCGGCTACGACTCCCTGCTGCCCTTCGCGCGCGTCGACACCTTCCTCGACGAGGACGACTACCGCGTCAAGTTCTGCGAGTTCAACGGCGACGGCTCCTCGGGCATGAACGAGAACCGCGAGATCACGAACTCCGTGCGCGACACGGCCGCCTTCCGCGCCTTCGCCGACCGCCACAGCGTGCGCGGCTGCGACCTCTTCGAGCCGTGGGTCGAGGCGTTTCTGCGCATCTACGCCACCTACGAGCACCGCGTGGAGAAGCCGCGCGTGGCCATCTGCGACTACCTGGAGAACGGCGTGGTCGACGAGTTCTACCTGTTCGCGAACTTGTTCGCCGACCACGGCGTCGAGTGCGCGGTAGCCGACGTGCGCGAGCTGACCTTCGACGGCGAGGTGCTGCGCGACGCAGGCGGCGCGCGCGTCGACGCCATCTGGCGCCGGTGCGTCACCAACGACGTGATCGACCACTGGGACGAGTCCCAGGCCCTCATCGACGCCGTGCGCGCCGAGAAGGTGGCGCTCATCGGCAGCTTCGCGGGGCACATCGTGCACGACAAGCAGATCTTCGAGGTGCTGTTCAAGCCCGAGACCTGCGCGTTCCTCACCGCCGACGAGATCAGCTTCATCGAGCAGACCGTGCCTTTGACGGCGTTCCTCTCCGATGACGCGGTGAACGTCGCGCAGATCCGCGCCAACAAGGAGGAGTGGATCATCAAGCCGTCCGACCACTACGGCGCCGACCACGTGTACGCAGGCTGCGAGGTGTCGCAGTCGGAATGGGAGCGCCTGGTCGACGAGTTCGCGAACGCGCGCGCGGGCTACCCCTTCATCGTGCAGCGCTACATCCGCCCCTTCAAGACCGAGACGCTGCCGCCCGACGCGCGCATCGAGGAGGCGCCCGACGCCGACGTGCGCCGCGAGCCCGCGCTCTACAACAACCTCAACGGCCTGTACCTCTACGACGGCGCCTTCACGGGCGTGTTCAGCCGCCTCGGGCCGCTGCCCACCATCTCGAAGGAGAACCAGGGCATGACCGCGGCCACCATCTGGGTCGACGTCGACATGGAAGGCGGCGTGGAGCTGTAGATGAGCAAGGACACCCAGCAGACCATCCTGAGCGTCATCTGCGCCGTCGCGCTCGCGCTCACCTTCTTCGCCAGCGGCCTCGTGACGTGCTGCCTGCCGATCACCACGCAGGTGCTCGCCGGCGCCACCTGCGCCCACGACATCTCGCCCTTCACGCAGGACGAGCTCATCCGCGCCGCGGAGGCCACGCGCAGCTACACGGTCGACGAGCATGACGAGGAGGCCCTCTACGCCGCGCTCTGGGAGATAAACGAGCGGGCCGCCGCCGAGGGCCGCGCGCTCGCCGGCGCGCCCGACCTCGCCGCCGCGCGTGGCGGGGCTGACGCAGGCGCGCGCCCGGACGTCGAGGCGATCAAGGGCGCCTTCGCGGGGGCGTCGGAGTCCTACGTGCTTCCCGCAGACGCCGTGGCCCACCTCGACGACGTGAGCGACGTGATCGCGCGCTTCACGCCCGCGCTGCTCGGCATCGCCGTGCTCGCCGCGTTCTGCCTGATGGCGACCTTGCGCCTGTACGGCGCGCGCCCGGTCGGCCGCGCGCTCACGTGGGCGGGCGCAGGCACGCTCGCGGCGCTCCTGCTGCTCGGCCTCTGGGCGCTCATCGGCTTCGACGGCTTCTTCGCCGCCTTCCACGGCCTCTTCTTCGCCGACGGCACCTGGACGTTCCCCTCCGACTCGCTGCTCATCTGCATGTACCCCACCGCATTTTGGATGGGGATGGGCGGCGTGTGGCTTGCCACCTCATGCGCGTTATCTATACTGTCACTTGCCCTTGGGCTTCACATGCTCAAGCGCCGCGACCCGAAAACCGACGAGAGATAGAAAGCATCACCCATGACCAACAAACCCGTGCGCGTGCGATTCGCGCCCTCCCCCACCGGCAAGCTCCACATCGGCGGAGCCCGCACCGCCATCTACAACTGGGCGTTCGCCCGCGCGACGGGCGGCACCTTCGTGCTGCGCATCGAGGACACCGACCCCGAGCGCTCCACCGAGGAGAACACGCAGATCATCCTGCGCGCCCTGCGCTGGCTCGGCCTCGACTGGGACGAGGGCCCCGAGGTGGGCGGAAGCGCCGGCCCCTACTTCCAGATGCAGCGCATGGACACCTACGCCGCGGCGCTCGAGCGCCTGCGCGAGCGCGGGGCGGCCTACGCGTGCTTCTGCACGAAGGACGAGCTCGACGCCAAGCGCGCGAAGGCGGAGGCCGAGCAGGGCGGCTACGCCGGCTACGACGGCACGTGCCGCGACCTGCCCGCCGACGAGGTGGAGGCGCGCATCGCCGCCGGCGAGCCGCACGTGTGGCGCCTGCGCGTGCCGAAGGACCACGGCCCCATCGAGTTCGACGACGCGGTGTACGGGCACATGGCCTTCCCCGCCGAGGTGATGGACGACATGATCCTCGTGCGCACCGACGGCAGCCCCACCTACAACTTCGCCGTGGTGTGCGACGACGCCAACATGGGCATCACGCACGTCATCCGCGGCGACGACCACCTGTCCAACACCCCGCGCCAGATCCTCATCTACGAGGCGCTCGGCTACGACGTGCCCACCTTCGCGCACCTGTCCATGATCCTCGGCGCCGACGGCAAGAAGCTCTCGAAGCGCCACGGCGCCACCAACGTGGAGGAATACCGCGACCGCGGCTACCTGCCCGACGCGCTCGTGAACTTCCTCGCGCTTCTGGGCTGGTCGCTTGACGGGGAGACCACCATCATCGACCGCGCGACGCTCTGCCGCGAGTTCTCCCTGGACCGCATCACGAAGAAGGACGCCGTGTTCGACGAGACGAAGCTCGACTGGATGAACGGCGTGTACATCCGCGAGATGGACGTCGACGCGTGGACGGCCGCCGCCCGGCCGTGGCTCGCGGCGGCGCGCGCGGACGGCGAGGGCGTGCCCGCCGGCGTGACCGTGGCGCCCACCCCCACCAAGGACGAGCTCGCCGCCGCGGCGCGCGAGACGCACGTGCCCGGCGAGGGCGTCTCGCCTGAGGTGTGGGAGGCGGCGCTGGCGGCGACCGACGAGGCGCCCGAGATCGCGCGCGGCGCCTACCCGCTCGTGATCGAGCGTTTGAGCCGCCTGAACGAGATCCCCGCGAAGCTGGCGTTTCTGTTCTGGGGCCCCAACGTCATGCTCGACGAGAAGTCGCTCAACAAGGTGCTGAAGAAGGAGGGCGCGCGCGCCGACGAGGCGCTCGCCGCCTGTCGCGCCGTGCTCGCCGACGAGGGCAACGCCTGGGATGCCGAGTCGCTCCAGGAGAAGTGCCGCGCACGGGGCGAGGAGCTCGAGATCAAGCCGAAGAACCTGTTCCAGCCTTTGCGCGTGGCCGTCTGCGGCAACATGGTGTCGCCGCCCCTGTTCGAGAGCATCGTGCTCATGGACCGCGCCGACGTGCTCGCCCGCATCGACGGCGTCGCGGACGCGGCCTTCGGGGAGTAGGTGCGCCATGATCGACGAGAACGCAACGCTCGAGGAGCTCACCGCGTTTTTCAGCGGCGACAAGTTCGCCACCGAGGCGGCGGGCTGCCGCATCGTGGAAGCGCGCCGCGGGCACGCCGTGTGCGAGATGGAGCTGGTGCAGGGCGTGCACTTCAACGCCATGGGCGGCGTCATGGGCGGCGCCATCTTCACGCTCGCCGACTTCGCGCTGGCCGTGGCCTGCAACGTCGGGGAGGCGCCCACGGTGTCCGTGAGCAACACGATCGAGTTCTTGAGCGGTGCCAAGGGCACGAAGCTCATCGCCACGTGCGACGCCGACAAGTCGGGCCGCCGCCTGGGCTTCTACACCGTGGAGGTCGTCGACGACACCGGCCGCAAGGTGGCGAAGATGTGCGCCACCTGCGCCCGCTGACGCGCGAGCATCCCGACGAGACGGCAGCGCGAGAACCCCAAGACGGTAACGCGAGCATCCCGACGAGACAACAGGTTGACATCACGCGGCGCGCCTGCGGCACATGCCGCCGCAGGCGCGCCCTTCGAGAAACGTCCTTCGAGAAACGAGGAACCCACCATGGCAGAGCCCCTCACCGGCAAGCAGATCCGACAGCTTCGCAGCATGGCGAACACGCTGAAGGCCACCCTCATCATCGGCAAGGAGGGCGTGGGCGCAGGCACGGCCAAGCAGGCGTCCGAGGCCCTCGAGGCCCACGAGCTCATCAAGTGCAGCGTGCTCGACGCGGCCTGCGCTGACACGCGCGACGTCGCCAACGACCTGGCCGAGCGCGTCGACGCCAACGTGGTGCAGATGATCGGGCACAAGTTCGTCCTCTACCGCGCGTCCTCCCGCGATGACGTCGAGCGGATCGAGCTGGTCTAGCAGCCGCAGATGCGCTTAGAGCTCGACCTCATCGTAGATGACGTTGTCGGGCTTGAAGCACGTTGCGAATTCCTTGGGCGTTATCGCCTTGACCGGCGAATCCGCATAGTCTTTCACGTTGCGCGTAATCAAGAGATCCGCGCCATGGCGGAAAGCCGACTCCGCGATGATGGCGTCCTCGAAGTCCTTCATCGCGTTGGCGTGGGCGCGCCTGCAATCCGACTCGGATACGTCGGCGATGCCCACGAGGCCGAACAGCGCCCCTATCCTCTCCTGGACATCCGGCCGGGGGATTCCCCTGCGATGCAGCACGTAGGACAGCGTCGGCAAGCTGGCGGCAGACACAAACACCTCGCACTTGCGAAGCATTGCCACGTCATACGCGATGAACGAAGAAGCGAACCAGTTCGTTTTCCCCAGTATGTCCACGATGACGTCGACGTCGAAGAAGACCTTCATGCGATCAGATCCTTGTATTTGTCATCGAGATGCTCGTGATAGTCGGCTTTGGCGTCATAGTCACCGGGAACGTCGATGACCCCCACCAGCTCGCGCAGCAGGCGACGGCGCAGGGCGCACACGTCTTCTTGCCCGACCATCCACTCGGGCACCTTCTGCTCGCGGTCGGCGTACTCGTAGAGCTTGCGCACCGCCGTGGTGGTCGAGATGCCGTGCCGCGCGAACACCTGGTTGCCCCGCTCCTTGAGCGCCTCGTCGATCCGCACATTCAACGTCGCGGTTGCCGCCATGGCAGCTCCCTTCTCTCCGCGTGCCTCTGATGCCGTGGACTATACGCTCCTACATTACGTAAAGCAATACCGGAGAGGGAAAGGAGTTGTGTTCTTTTTTCGCCGCCGCCCGCGCGCCTACTCCCCGCGCTGCGCGCGCTTTGCGCGCTTCTCGGCCAGGCGCTCCTTGGCCGCCACGCCGCGCTCCACGGCACGCGCCTTGCGGGCCGTCCGGGCGCTCGCCGCGCGTGCCTCGCGCGGATGCAGCGCCGCTTCGACCGCCGCGCGTGGGCGCGTGCCTGCGAGTGGCGCACCGCCCGCAGGCTTCCGCACGCTGGCCCGCGCTGCCGCGTCAGGCGCGCGACGCATCTGGCCACCGTCCGCCGCGGCCGCCGCGGCCTGGGTGCCGCCCGCACCCGACGCGTCGCCCGCCGCCGCTTCCCCGCCCATCATCTCGCTCAGGAAGCGCTGCACCGGGCCCAGCAGGTTGTCGGTCTCCTCCAGCTTGAAGTAGCGCAAGGGCAGCGTGAGCTTCCGCTTGTCCTCCAGGTAGCGCGCGCCCGCGCGGCGCAGCTCCTTCATGCGGGAGCGCGGGGGGACTAGAGGCTCGACCACCAGCCTGCCGCCCGTCACCGACACCGCCTTCACGCCGTGCTCGTTCGCGAACGCCTTGATGCGCGCCCGCTCCATGAGGTTCACCGCCGCAGGCGGCATCTCGGGGCGCTTGGCCTCCAGGTCAGCGCGCAGGGCGTCCACGTCGGCCACGGTGGCCGCGCTCGCGATGCGCCGGTACCACAGCACGCGCTCGTCGGCGTCGGGCACGTACTCCTCGGGCAGGTAGGTGTGGCCCGGCACGTTCACCGTGATGTCGGAGAGCGCCGGCGGCAGGCCGTCGGCGGCGCCCAGGTCGCCCTCGCGCGTGGCGGCGACCGCCTGGGAGAGCATCTGCGCGAACAAGTCGAAGCCCACGGCGGACATGTTGCCGTGCTGCTCGGCGCCGAGCAGGCTGCCCGCGCCGCGGATCTCCAGGTCGCGCATGGCGATGCGCATGCCGCTGCCGAGGTCGGTGTGCTCGTCGATGGCGGTCAGGCGCGCCATCGCCTCCTCGGTCAGGGGCACGTTGTCGGGGAACATGAAGTACGCGTACGCCTGCGTGGACGAGCGGCCCACGCGCCCCTTGAGCTGGTACATCTGCGCGAGGCCGAGGCGCTGCGAGTCCTCGATGATGAGCGTGTTGGTGTGCGGGTTGTCGATGCCGCTCTCGATGATGGTGGTGGCCACGAGCACGTCGAGCTCGCCCGCCGCGAACTCCTCCATCACGCCCTCGAGCTCCTCGCGCGACATCTGCCCGTGCGCCACGCCCACGCGCGCCTCCTCCGCCGCCGCGCGCACGCGCGCCACCGCGTCGTCGATCGAGCGCACGCGGTTGCTCACGTAGTACACCTGCCCGCCGCGCGCGAGCTCCAGGCGGATGGCCGCGCTCACCACGTCGGGGTCCCACTCCCCCACGTGCACCTTCACGGGGCGCCGCTCGTCAGGCGGCGTGAGGATGAGGCTCATGTCGCGCACGCCCGACAGCGACATCTGCATGGTGCGCGGGATGGGCGTGGCCGACAGCGTGAGCACGTCGATGGTCTCGCGCAAGTTCTTCATCTGCTCCTTGTGCCCCACGCCGAAGCGCTGCTCCTCGTCGATGACAACAAGCCCCAGGTCATGGGGGTTCACGTCGCGCGAGAGCAGGCGGTGCGTGCCCACGAGCACGCTCACCTCGCCCTCGGCGAAGCCCGCGAGCGCCGCGGCCTGCTGCTCGGGCGTGCGGAAGCGCGAGAGCACCTCCACCCTCACGCCGAACGGCTCGAAGCGGTCGCGGAAGTTCGCGAAGTGCTGCTGCGCGAGGATGGTGGTCGGGCACAGCACCATGACCTGCTTGTTGTTCTGCGTGGCGGCGAACGCCGCGCGCAGGGCCACCTCGGTCTTGCCGAACCCCACGTCGCCGCAGATCAGGCGGTCCATCGGGCGGGCGCTCGCCATGTCGGCCTTCACGTCGGCGATGGCGGCGAGCTGGTCGGGCGTCTCCTGGTACGGGAACGCCTCCTCCATCTCGCGCTGCCAGGGCGTGTCCACCGCGAAGCGGAAGCCCTGCGTGGCGGCGCGGCGCGCGTAGACGTCCACCAGGTCGAACGCGAGCTTCTTGGTGGCCTTGCGCGCCTTCGCGAGCGCGCGCGACCAGTCGGAGGTGTTGAGGCGGGTGAGGCGGGGGCTCGCGCCCTCGGGGCCCACGTAGCGCGTCACGCGGTCGAGCTGCTCGACCGGCACGAACAGCTTGTCGCCCTGCGCGTACTCGAGCAGCAGGTAGTCGCGCGCCGTGCCGTCGATCTCGCGGCGCACCAGCTCGCGGAAGAACGCCACGCCGTGCGCCGCGTGCACCACGTAGTCGCCCGGCTTGTACGGGAACGTGACCTCGGTGATGTCGACGGTGCGGCGCACGCGCGCGACGCTCTGGGTGCCCTGCGTGTCGGAGATCGACACGATGGCGAGCTTCGCCTTGGGGATGATCATGCCGAGCGGCACGGCGGCGTCGACCACGTTCACGCACGCCCGCCGCAGACGTCGGCGCGCCACCGCCTTCGCGTGCGCGGCGTTGGCAGACTCGGCAACAGGCGAACTGGGAGCATTGGGGGCGCTTCCGGCGGGGGCAGAGCTCAGTCGCTCGGACAGTCCTGCTCGCACGGAAGCGCCACCGGCGCTTCCGGCTCGTGCGGAACTCGCTTGGTGAGCACCGCCCCCGTCGGCAGCTTCGCATGTCTCACTGCCCTTGGCGCCCTTGGAGCCCTCGTCGGCGTCGCCCCCGCCGACAGCTTCCCCCTCCAGGCCCCCCTCGAGGAGCTCCTGGATCGACAGGCCGTGGTCCACGAACGCGAGCTTCATGTCCTCGCGCGCGCGATAGCCGGGAGCGCTGAACACGCAGGTGTAGCCGGCGTCGATGAGGTTGCGCAGCTTCCCGAAGAGCTTGTCGGGGTTCCCCGCCACGTCCACGCGCTTCACCGGCAGCTCCTCGTCGATGCTGCCGCCCACGCGCATGATCGAGACGTAGGTGGCGCGCGTGCCGGTGCCGAAGCTCACGTGCGCCGGCTCGGCGAACAGCCCCGCAAGCGCGATGCTCGTCCCCTTCGCCCGCGCGGCGAGGTCATCGTAGAGGTGCTGCGCGTCGTCGAAGAGCGAGCGTGGCTCGATGAGCGTGGTGAGCACGCCGACGCCCGCGAAGTCGCCAAGCGTGGCCGCGCTCTGGTAGAGGTAGGGCATGAGCACGTCGGCGCCGTCGAAGCGCAGGCCGCCGTCGAGCTTCTCGAGCACGTCGCGCAGAACCGGGTTCGTGGCCGCCACCTTCCGCAGGCTGCGGCGGGCGCGGGCGAGCGCCTCAGGGGTGCAGGCGAACTCGCGCACCGGGTAGATCTCAACCGCGTCGAGCATGCCGACGGTCTGCCCCGTCGAGGGCACGATGCGGCGGATCTCGTCGAGCTCGTCACCGAAGAAGTCGAGGCGCACGGGATACACGAGGTTGCCGGGGAACACGTCGACGGTGCCGCCGCGCACGCAGAAGGTGCCCGGGCCGTCGAGCTCGCCGGTGTTCGCGTAGCCGCGCGCCTCGAGCGCGCGCGTCAGGTCGCCGAGCTCGGACAGGCCGGGCGCGCCCATGTCCTCGAGCTCGCACCCCGCCTGCAGCGCCACCGGCGCCTCCACGCCCGCGTCGGCCGGCGCCAGGCAGCGCACGAGGGAGCGCGCGCTCGCCACCACCACGCAGGCGCGCCGAGTGCGCAGGGCGTGCGCCGCCGCCATGCGCTGCGCCACCACGCGCGCGTTGGCGGGCTTCGGCGCGAAGGGGTAGTCCGTGCGCTCGGGGAAGCGCAGCACGCGCTCCTCCCCCAGGTAGGACGCCACGTTGCGCGCGAACGCGATCGACGCCTCCTCGCCGGCCACCACCACGAGCGTCGGCTGCGGCTCATGGGCGAAGCGCGCCGCCACCAGAAACGGCCGCGCCGACGACGCCACGCCGAGGGTCGAGTCCTCGCCTGCGTCGAGCTTGCCCCAGAACGCGTCGAGGCAGCCCGCCTTCTCAAGCGCAAACGTCAGGGAGTCTATGAGCATCGGCGGCATCCTTCCACACGCATTCGGGCAACACGAAAAGCCGCGTCAGGGCGCGGCAGCAGGGTTTTGCCATTGTACTACAAACAGGCGGCCGAGCCAGCATAGCGCGCCGCGCAGCATCGACTGAGCCACGGCACGCCGACGTGCCGCACCCCAACTTCAGCTGCGTCGTTCCAGCACGCCGACATCCCGCATCCTGACGTCAGCCAAGCGGCAGGATGCGCGCGCGGATGCCGCCGCGCAGGTTGGGCAGGCCTTGGGCGGCGTCGACGTTCCACGCGTCATCAGGGAAGAGCAGGCCGTCGCCATGCAGGTTCGCCGCCGAGAGCCCGCCCGCCAGCCCCGGCGCGCACTCGGGCTTCCACCAGCCATGAGGGACACGCAACGTGCCCGCAGGCTGCGCCTCGTCGGGACGCACCATGAGCTCCACGCACCCGTACGCCGTCTCCACCGCGCACCACGCGCCCGCCGCGAGGCCCTCGCGCGCCACGTCGGCGGGGTTGACGAGCACGCAGGGCTCAGGTTCCCGCACGCGCAGGCCCGGCATCTGGCGCAGGTTCGTGTTGTAGTTCGCCGCCTCGCGCAAGCCCGCGAAGATGACGTAAGGATACAGCCGCCCCGCACGCTGGCCAGCCGCAGCCTCGTCTGCAAATGCGTCATCTGCGGCCCTGCCTCCAGCCGCAGCCGCCGACTCACCTGCAGGCACAGCGGCTTCGGCCGCCTCGGCGCCTAAGTTGCGTGGCTCCGCGTAGTTTGGCAAGGGGTCGAACCCCAGGTCGCGCAGCACCGAGCTGGCAAGCTCCACCTTGCCCGTCGGCGTGGCGAAGCCCCCGCGCGCAGGCAGCGTGCCGTTCGGGCAGCTGCCGCGCTCCTCGAGCTCGGCGAACGTGAGGCCGAGCGGCGCGAGCCGCCAGTCGTAGAGCTCCCGCTCGTCCTTCCACGGGAACAGCGCGCCTGCGCCCAGCCGGCGCGCCAGCTCGCTCACCACGAAGTACCAGCTTCGGCACTCGCCTGCCGGCACGCGCAGGGCGCTTGACGCCGTGAGCACCGGCGCCACGTCGAACGGCTTCCCCAGCACGTCGCGCTCGGCCCACATATCGCCAGGCAGCACGTAGTCGGCCAGCTGTGCGGTCGGCGTCATCCAATGCTCGAACACCACCACGAGCTCCTGTGCGAGCAGCGCCTCGACGATGCCCTGCTGGTTCGCGTAGCTCATCACCGTGTTGTTCGCCGCGGAGATGAACGCGCGCACCGGGTAGGGGTCGCCCGTGCGCATGGCGCGAAACACGCTCGCCGCGTCGGCCGCGCACGACATGGCCATAAGGTCCGGCTCGTAGGGCACGCCCAGCCTCTCGCGCACGCCCGCGTAACGCGCGCTCGCCGCGAACGTGAGCAGCGGATGGGCGTCCGCACCCAGCTGCTTAGCGCGCTGCCCAGGCGAGATCAGCTCGAAGGCCGCAAGCTCCGAGTTCGTCACGCCGCCGTGCGCAAGAGCCGGCAGCGTCTCGCTCACGCCGACGAAGCCGCAGATCGCACGCAGGATGCATTGAGCCTGGAGGAGCGCGGTGGAGTTCACCTGCATGTCAGCCGTGGCACCCCACGGAATGACGGCCGCGCGGGCGCTCGCGTAGACGCGCGCCGTTTCGCGGATGAGGGCGGCGTCAACCCCGCAGACGTCGGCTGCACGCTCGGGCGTCCAGGGCCGCACGCGGTCGACGAGCGCGGCGAACCCCTCGCATCGCTCTTCGACGAAGCGTTCGTCGAAGAGGCCCTCGGCTATGATCACGTGTATCCACGCCAGCGCGAGCGCCGCATCGGTTCCGTAGCGGATACGCAGGTGAAAATCGGCCAGACGCGCCGTGTCGGTCTCGCGGGGGTCGACCACCACGAGCTTCGCCCCACGGCCCAGCGCCGCACGCAGGCGCAGGTGCTCAGCCGGCCACTTCTCCGGCGAGCGGTCCTGCCCGAAGTACACCACGCAATCGGCAACGTCCCAGTTCGCCAGCGTGAATCCGCCGTACACCGCACGGTGCACCTGCGCGGTGTTGCCCATGCACAGCTGCAGCGCCGTGATGTAGTTCGGCGAGCCGAGCCCGTTCATGAGGCGTCGCGTGATGCCGCCGAAGCCGTGGTTAAGCGGCATCTCCGACACGGCGAGGGCCTCGGGGCCCCACGTGTCGATCACCTGCCGCAGCTTGACGGCTATCTCGCCGAGGGCAACCTCCCATGAGACGCGCTCCCACCGCCCGCTCCCCCGCTCCCCCACGCGGCGCAGCGGATGCGTGATGCGGTCGGGATGCAGGCGGTACTCGTCGATCAGGTGGGCTTTCGAGCACAGGGCGGGGAAACCGGGGTCAGCCGGCCTCACGCGCAGCTGGCCGTCTTCGTCGGCGGCGCGCAGCGCGCATCCCCCGTCGCAGAACACGCACGTGCAGAGCTTCTCCCTCATGACGCCCCCGTCCGCTATGCGGCAAGCAGCTCCCGGAGCTGCGGAAAAGCCGCATCCGAAGCTTGGCGCCGCATGAAAATCGAAAGCAAGCAGATGCCTTGATTCTACCATGCTTCAAGTCCGCACCCCAGACGATGTCACCCCCACTCGTCTGCCTGGCGCTCCCAACATCCCCCCTTCGCCGCGTCGCAAGCGCAACCGCCAACTTCGCACGCGCCCCATTGCCCGCCGCAACGACCTTCAACGCAGCTGAAGCTCGATCCCTGGAAGCGCTACGAGTTCGACCGCGACGGGTGCACCGAGGCCAAGACCGCGTTCGTCACCGCGCACACGCGCAAGGCGAAGGAGGAGCGCGCCGCCCGCACACGCGCACGGCGAAGGAGGAGCGCGCCGCGCGCGGCAGTCGCCAGAGGGCGCCATTGTGCGAAACAAGTTCACAAGGCGCGAGAAACACGCGATCTGATACCGTCGCGAGAAAAAACGCTCGCCTCAAATGCGCTCGCCATGCAGAAAACCCCTGATCAGCGTTAGTCTGGGCTTACATTTGAGCTGATTTGCACGCTCGCACGGTATCAGATCGCGCGTTTCTCGCACGTTGCAAAACACTATCGTGCATTTTGCGCTCCGCCATACTACAATCATGTAGATCAAGGAGCCAGTGCAAGTGCGGCCTCGTGCCGCAGCCGCCCAGTCAATGCAAACGCCCACATTGCGCTTTCAGCTTGCAAGATCCTCCTCATAAGGGCGACGAGGAGGCTCCATGCCCACACAAACCTCCAATGCGCACGAGTCCACTATCTGCATAGGGTTCGACACCGCACTCCAGATCCTCAGAGCCGACGGCATGCGATCGCTCGAAAAGGCGTCGAGGGTTCGTCGCATGCCTTCCTTCCCACCAACCCGAAAAGAGCTTGACGCGCTACGAGACGAGCTGTCTCTTGCCTACCCACACACGGCCCTGACAAGGCCCCTGCACGTCATCGTCGGAGGCGAACGGCGTTTTAAGCCCTCGGAGGACTATCGGCCTCACCAATGCGTCCAGAAGCTCGCAGGCGGGTCCTTCTGCGTATTTGGCAACCGCTGCCTCGTCGCTGCGCCCGAGCTCGCATTCGTCCAAATGGGCACCGTCCTGCCCTTCGAGCAGCTCATCGAGCTCGGATACGAACTCTGCGGAACTTACTGGCGCAACCGGGTTGACGGAGCCTGCTTCTACCAGCTCAATCCCCTCACGAAAGCAAGCCGCCTCGTCTCCTACGCGCGAGCGAACTCAGCGCTTCCCGGCTCGAGGAAAACACTGAGAGCGCTTCGATACGTCGTCGACAACTCGGCCTCACCAAGGGAGAGCAAGCTGGCAATCCTGCTGGCCCTGCCCTCACGATGCGGGGGCTATGGGCTCTCCGGCTTCAAGATGAACCACACCGTCCAAGCGACCAGGAAAGCGCACGCCATCGCCAGCCGCAACAGCTTTCGATGCGACCTCTGCTGGCCAGCTGAGAAGATCGATGTAGAATATCAAAGCAGGGAGCATCACGAAGGCGAGGACAGCCGCATCAGCGACTCAAGGAGAGCCAACGCGCTTGCCACCATGGGATGGCGTGTCGTTGGCATCACCAATGACGAGCTTGACAGCTTCACCGCCACTGACGTCATCGCTCGGTCATTGCGCCTGAAACTCGGGAAAGGCAACCGAACCAGCATCAACGACTATACGTTGAGGAAAGCTGAGCTCAGACGCCGACTAGGTATTCCCTACGAGGGAAGCAGACGGTATGTCGCAACATGGGAGGAAACCGCATATGGACGCATCATCGGACAAGGATGAAAGGCCCGGGATGCACCACACGCCAAAACAACGTCCCAATCAGGATGACCGAGCAGAACAGACTGAACAAGCTGAACAGGCGGAGCGGGTTGAGCGGGTTGAACAGGCAAGCCAGGCCGTTCGGGTTGGACAGACCGAACGCACCGGCTCCGCCAGCCAAGTCGCGCAGACCGGCCCCATCAACTGCACCGGCTCCGCCAGCCGAGGTGAATCCGCTAACCTGGTCGACTTGAAGCAGATGTCCCTTGAGGAGCTCTGGCGTATGTTTCCCATCGAGCTTGCACCCTACCAGCCCTGCTGGACCACATGGTTCCACCAGGAGAAGGAGCGTGTGCTAAGCTGCATGCCGCACGGCGTCGCCGTGCGGATCAGCCACATCGGCAGCACGGCAGTCGAGGGCATCTGGGCAAAGCCGATCATCGACATGCTCCTGGAGGCTGACCTCGCTGAATTCCCCCGCATCAAGAAAGCGCTCGTCGCAGCAGGCTACCTCGTCATGGCAGAGGGCACGCAACGCATATCGCTCAACCGAGGGTACACACCGCACGGCTTCGCCGAACGCGTCTTTCACCTCCACCTGAGAGCCTGGAGAGATGATGACGAGATCTGCTTCAGGGACTACCTGAAAGCGCATCCTGACGTCGCACGCGCCTACGAGCAGCTAAAGCTCGACCTCTGGAAGCGCTACGAGTTCGACCGCGACGGGTACACCGAGGCCAAGACCGCGTTCGTCACTGCGCACACGCGCAAGGCGAAGGAGGAGCGCGCCGCCTGCAGCAGTCGTTAGAGGGCGCCATTGCGCGAGACAAGTTCACAACATGCGAGAAACACGCGATCTGATACCGTCGCGAGAAAAAACGCTCGCCTCAAACGTGCTCGCCATGCAGAAAACCCCTGATCGGCGTTAGGCTGGGCTTACATTTGAGCTGATTTGCATGCTCGCACGGTATCAGATCGCGCGTTTCTCGCACGTTCTTGGCGTAGAATGCGTAAAAGCACCTACGAGACGCGCGTCGCCGCATCGGCGCCGCATCGGCACCGCGCCAGCGCAGCGACACCGCGCCGCAAGCACGACGCAGCACGAGCACGCCGCGCGCCCCAAGCACCGCCGCAACCGAAGGAGACCCCATGCCACGTGAGACCATGACCGCCAAGCGCGAGCGCGCCGCCAGCATCGAGCGCGTCATGTTCGACTACTACGGCGAAGGGGCCTGCTCGCTCGACTACCTCACGCCGTTCCAGCTCACCGTGGCCGTGGTGCTCTCGGCGCAATGCACCGACGCGGCCGTGAACAAGGTGACGCCCGCGCTGTTCGAGCGCTACCCCACGCCTGCGGCCATGGCGGCCGCCCGCGTCGCCGACGTCGAGGAGATCATCCACTCGCTCGGGTTCTTCCGCTCGAAGGCGAAGAACCTCGTGGCGCTCGCGCAGACGCTGCTCGCCGAGTTCGGCGGCGAGGTGCCCAACGACGTCGACGCGCTGCAGAAGCTGCCCGGCGTCGGCCGCAAGACCGCCAACGTGGTCATGTGCGAGGCGTTCAGGAACCCGCAGGGCATCGCGGTGGACACGCACGTGTTCCGCATCGCGCACCGCCTCGGGTTCGCCACGCGCAACGACGACACCCCGGCGAAGACCGAGGCCAAGCTGCTCAAGATCTACCCGCAGCCCGACTGGCTCTACATCAACCACCAGTGGGTGCACTTCGGGCGCGAGTTCTGCCGCGCGCGCAACCCCCGCTGCGCCGACTGCATCGTCGGCGAGCTGTGCCCGAGCCGCGGCAAGGCGTAGGCCGCCCGCAACGCGCCAAGCAGCCCCAAGCATCCCCGAGCAACCCCGAGGCGCCCGCATGTTGGCGCCGCGCTCTGCCTCCCGAGGCACCTGCAACGCCGGACGCGCCGCGCCTTCCGACGCCCTACGCCTCTCGGCACCTGCGCGCTCGAGCGCCGGACGCTACGCCTTGCGCTCGAGCGGGAACCCGCGGCGCGCGAGCTCCGCCACCACCGCGTCCACCAGCAGCGGGAGCGCCTCGTACACGCGCGGCGTGAGGCCCACCACGTACTCCTTCGGGCTCATGTTCTCCACCTGCATCCCCAGGCAGAAGCCCTCGGCCTCGTAGCCCAGAAGCGACGCGGCGTCGAACAGGTCGACGAGCTTCAGGTCGTGCAGCGACTGCATGGCGCCGGTGTGGCGCGCCATGGCGTCGGGCGGGAAGCGGTACACCGTGCCGGGCGCGTCGCCCGTGCCGTCGACGGCGTCCACCGTGAGCACGAGGTCGCACTCGTCCACGTATCCCAGCATGTCAAGCGACATGCAGCCCACGTCGAAGAACCGCACGTTATCGGGCAGCTCGTACTGCTCGAGCACCGCGTCGTAGACCGCCGACCCTACGCCCTCGTCCAGCATGAGGCGATTCCCCACGCAGAACACCACCGCCTGCTTGCCCCCCATGCGATCACGCCCCCAGCGTCGGGCGAATCGCCAGGTTGTAGTACGTCGCCAGCGCCAGCATGACCGCGCCGGCGATCACGCACCCCACCGCCCACATCTTCTCGCGGCGCAGGTACGTCTCGCGGCTCACGCCCAGGCGCTCGGCGCGGTGCGCGGCGAAGGGCTGCCCCACGATGGCGAACGCCACCGTGCCCGCCACCAGCGAGACGAACACCACGAGCGCGAGCGCGATCGACAGCACCGAGGGGTTGGCGTACGCCGCGTAGAACGAGTTGTCGGCGAACAGCCAGATGGGGTAGAACAGGATGGACACCCATATGCCATGCGCCGGCCCCCAGATGGGCGGCAGGAAGAACGCGCCCACGTTGAAGCGCGGAAGCCCCTTGAGGAACTTCTCCTCCTCTTTGATTTGCTCGTCCGTCAATGCCATGCGGATACTCCTTGCTCTGCGTTTGCCCCCACTCTACCGTAAAAGGCACGCGTGCTGTCCGCAACACGACTCGCCGAGCCAACCCGCCGACAAGCGGAGCCGTCGCGCAACGCGCCGCCCGACGCACCTCCTAGCGCCCGACACGCCCCTTGCAGCCCACACCCCTTACAACACGCAACGACAAAAGGAGGCGCCCCGCGACCGCGGGGCGCCTCCGTACACACATGCTGTGCGCGATGCGCGTCTAGTGCTTGATGTTGTCCTCGCCGACGATGTTGTGCGCGTCGGGATCGTACACCAGGCCGCCATGCTCCTTGTGGATGAACATGAGAGCCGTGGGCGCGAAGCCCTCGACGTTGGCCAGGTACACGTGGATGAACATGAACACGATGAACACGTACATCAGGAAGTAGTGGATGATGCGCACGCTCATGAGGCCGCCCAGGAACGTGGTGGTCGCCCACATGGCGCCAAGGTTCATGGTGGGAGCCCACAGGCACAGGCCCGTCCAGAACATCAGAACGATCAGGATCGGGATGAGCAGGTAGCTGAGCTTCTGCGGCACGCCGAGCTTCGCTCCGAGCGGATGGGTCTTGCGCAGGAACAGGTAGTACTTGACCCACTCGAGCGCCTGATGGCGGTTGTCCTTCTGCGGCAGCCAGGTCTTGTAGTCCTTGACCTGCTTGCGGGTGCCGCCCGTGGGGGAGGTCTTCACGAAGAAGGCCGCGATCACGCGGAACATGCAGTTCAGGAACAGCACGAAGCCGAAGAACACGTGCATGCCGCGCGCGACGCCCATGAACAGGGGCCAGAACGGGAAATGGATGCTGAAGCCGGTGACGATGAGCACGATCATGGCGATCAGGTTGATCCAGTGGGTCACCACGAACAGCAGCGGATGGGCTTCACGGTAATGTGCGAGATGTGCCATCTTACTTCACCCCCCAAGGGCTCGTAACCGTCTCGAAGGACTTGCCCGTGGCAGGCTCGGTCACGTGAACGGCGCAAGCGGTGCAGGGGTCGAACGAGTGCACGGTGCGCAGCGCGTTGATGGGCTTCTCGACGTCCTCGACCGGGATGCCGATGAGCGCCTGCTCCAGCGGGCCGTGTACGCCGTCGGCGTTCATGGGAGCGAGGTTCCACGTGGACGGGATGATGATCTGGTAGCCCTCGATCTTGCCGTCCTTGACCTTCTCGGAATGGTAGAGCGCGCCACGCGGGGCCTCCCAGAAGCCCGTGCCCTCGCCCGTGATGGTCTGGGGCTTGCGGAAGTACTCGGAGTCGCCCGACTTGACGGCCTCCATGAGCTCGACGACCCACTCCTTCATGAGGGTGGCGACGTAGAGCGTCTCGACCTGGCGAATGGCGGTACGGCCGAGCGTGGACTGAGCCGCGGACAGCGGAGCCGCGCCGGGCAGGCCGAGCGCCGCGCCGAGCTTGACCAGGAACTCGTCCACGTGCTTGACGATGAACGGGACCTTGCGCTGGTAAGCCGCGAGGATGCGGGCCAAGCTGCCGGCCTCCATGGGCTTGCCGTCGTAAGCGGGGCACTTCACCCAGGAGTAGCGGTCCTCCACGTTGTACTCGGTGAACTCCGGCTCGGTGGTGAAGTACGGCGACGTGAAGGTGTCGGAGCCCTTGTACCACGAGTGGCCCATGAACTCGGTGATGAGGCTCTCCTCGACGTCGGAGACCTTCAGGTTCTCGTCGAGGACGGCCATGGGCATGTAGCGGTTCTTCATCTGCTCGATGTAGTCGTCGCCGTAAGGCCAGCCCTGGCCCTCGAAGACGCCCCAAGCGATGTAGCGGCCGCAGCCCTTGCCCCAGTTCAGGCCATCCCGGTAGGCCGGAGCCAGCGCCAGGGTGTCCTGGATCATGGTGGTGGAGACCCAGTTGTAGATCTCGTCGACCATGGCCTTGAGGTCATCGAGCTTCTGCTCGGTGGGCACGAACGCCGTGCCGCCCGGGATGATGGTCATGACGTGGGGCATCTTGCCGCCGAGCAGCGCAGCCACCTCAGAGGAGCGCGCCTGCATCTTGAGCGCCTCAAGGTAGTGCGCGGTGCAGACCAGGTCGAGCTCGGGGGTGAGCTTGTAGGCGGTGCCCTCGTCGGCGTCGAACCAGTTGCCCGAGAAGATGGACAGCTGCCCGTTCGCGGCGAACTTGGTGAGCTTCTCCTTCAGCGCCACGAAGTCGGTGTTCGTGGAGGTGATGGCCTCGCCCTCGTTGGTGTTGTAGTACGTGGCCGCCAGGTCGTACACGTCGGCGACGTTGGCGTTCAGCGCGTTGAGGGGGTTCACGTAGTCGAGCGCAGCGAGGTTGTAGAACCACAGGATGTTGCTGTGCAGGAACTGCGCGCCCTCGATGAGGTTGCGGATGATGCGCGCGTTGTTGGAAATGGTGATGCCGTAGGACTTCTCAGCCGCGATGGTCGACGCATGCGAATGAGAGACCGGGCAAACGCCGCAGATGCGCTGGACGATCTGTGCGGCGTCCTCGGGCGTACGGCCCTCGACGACCATCTCCATGCCGCGGAAGCAGCCTCCAGACACCCACGCGTCGGAGACCTTGCCGTTGGTCACTTCCATTTCCACGCGCAGATGGCCCTCGATACGGGTAATCGGGTCAATAACAGAACGTGTCATATAGGCTCACCTCCTAGTTTTCTTCTGCGTCAGCCGAATCGGCGGACTCGTCGGCAGCGATCTTGCCGCGAACCGGGCGCGCGTGGCCGGCGTTGGCCTCGTACAGCGCGTCGTCGTCGAGGATAGGACCGCCCTTCTCAGCATCGGCGTAGGTGCCGATCGACTGCTCGGGATGCGCCTTGTCCCACTTGCGGATGGTCTCGAAGTCCGCGCCGCCGTCCATGCGGCCGGTCTTCTTCATGCCGAAGCCGTGCACCACGAGCGCCGCAGCCACCAGGCCGGTGACGGCGAGCGCGACGGTGCCGGGCTGGAACACCAGGCCGCCCACGCGCAGGTCGCGATGGCGCTTGTAGAACGGCGTGTTGACCTCGACCCAGTTCTGGCCGGGGTTGTTCGGGTTGGCCTCGCAGCAGCCGATGCAGGGAGAGCCGGCCTGCACGCACCAGGAGCGGCGGTTGTTCCACATGACCACGCCGCAGTTGGACTTGGTCTGGGGACCGCGGCAGCCCAGCGGGTAGAGGCAGTAGCCCTTGGCCTCTTCCTCGCTGCCGAACTCGTAGACGAACTCGCCGTTCTCGAAGTGGCCGCGACGCTCGCAGTTGTCATGGAGCGACTGGCCGAACATGCCCTCGGGCATGTTGAAGCTGTTGAGCTTGATGAGGCTCGGGTCCTTCAGCAGCACGACGTCAACGAGCACCGCCATGAGCCACTCGGGGTTGACCGGGCAGCCCGGGATGTTGATGACCGGGGTGGTGATGCCGACCTTCTGCAGGTACTGCTGGACGCCCAGGGCGCCCGCCGGGTTCGGATGGGCTGCCATCCAGCCGCCGTTGACGGCGCAGGAGCCGATGGCGACCACCGCGTTGGCGTGCTCGGCAGCTTCCTCGAGCGCCACGTTGCCGGTCTCGCCCGCAACGCGCAGCGTGTTGTAGTCGAAGCCCTCCAGCACACCGCCCTCGTACACGAGAATGTAGTCACCGGCTGCGATGGTCTGGGCCTTGGCCTCCTCCATCGAGTGGCCCGCAGCTGCCGACAGCGTCTCCGAGTAGTTCAGGGAGATCATGTCGAGCACGATCGTCGCCGGGTCAGGGGACTCGATCTGGGCAAAGGATTCCGTGCAGCCCGTGCAGGATGCACCCTCAATCCAAATGACCGGATACAGGTCGCCCTTCGTAGCGCCGATCACAGACTTCTCAAGCGCCTGAGCAACGCGCGGCGTGGCGAGCTGCGAAAGACCCGCAGCGGCCGCGACGGCACCGCAGAGCTTCATGAAGCTACGACGGGTGACACCGCGAGATGACAGAATGCTATCGAACTCTGAAATCGTGGCCTGATTTTCCATGTGTACACCTCCTCTAGGTGTCCTCGTCCTTTACATGCGGGAGTCATTTTCCACATATTTGAAGGTCTTGTGAACGCCAAACCACAAAAAAGCATCGGAGAAGCCGCCAATGGCATCAAAATGTTACGAGCCTCTCCTTGCGTAACATATCCGCAGGAAAACGAGGGGAAACGCCGCACGCCGCAACACCGCGCGCGCACGGCATGCGCGGCGCTCAAACGCGTGCGCTTCCGGCCCGCCCGAGCGCAGATCAGCGCAAGTCATGCGCCCACGTGAGCGCATGAGCGCTATCATATGCAGTTGGCGCTTCTGCGCCCGGCGCGTCGCGCGCACGGCATCGCGACGACCCGCCAAGGAAGCATCGCGCGCCGCGCTCGTTTCGACGCGGCGCGCATACGCATACACGAACGCAAAGGAAGCCAACCTGTCATGAGCAGCATCGACCGCACCATCGCATTCCTCGGCCCCGTCGGCACCTACACGCACGAGGCGGCCCGCTCGTTTGCCGAGCGCCTGGGGTTCGAAAGCCCCGACCTGCTGGAGTGCGCGTCGTTTGACGAGGTGTTCGACTGCGTCGACCGCGGGCGCGCGGCGTTCGGCGTGGTGGGCAAGGAGAACTCGCTCGAGGGGTCTGTCACGGCCACGCTCGACAACTTCGCGTTCCGCAGCTCGGCGGTCATCCTCGCAGAGAAGGTGGTCGACATCCACCACTGCCTCGTGGTGCACCCCGACGCGAAGCTCGAGGACATCCGCACGGTGGCCTCGCACCCCCAGGGGCTCGCGCAGTGCCGCCGCTACCTCAACGAGAGGCTGCCCGGCCGCTCCACGCTCACCGTGTCCTCCACGGCCGAGAGCGCGCGCCTGGCCGCGGGCGACGTGAGCATCGCCGGCATCGCCAACGAGCTCGCAGCCGAGCTGCACGGCGCGCGGGTGGCGAAGATGGGGATCGAGGACCACTTCGGCAACCAGACCTGCTTCGCGCTCATCGGACGCCCCGGCAGCGCGCCGCAGCTTGCCGGCGAGCGCTACAAGACCACGCTCGCGCTGTTCCTCCAGGCCGACAAGGCCGGCACGCTCAACATGATCCTGTCGGAGTTCGCCTACGCGAACATCAACCTGTCGATGATCCAGTCGCGCCCCACCAAGCAGCAGCTCGGCGACTACATGTTCTTCGTGGAGTTCGAGGGGTCCGTGAACGACATCGCCGTGCAGACCGCCCTGAACTGCCTGAGGCTGAAGCTGCGCGAAGTGAAGGTGCTCGGAAGCTACCCCGTGGAGTAGATTACGCGTTCGGCGGCGGCTGGGCAGGTGTCCGGGCGGACGGAGGGGCAGAGCCTAGTCGCTCGGACAGTCCTCGCTTTGTGGAACAGCCCGCTGGGCTGTTCCAGTCGCTGCGGAACTCGCTTGGTAGGCACCGCCCCTCCGTCCACCCTGCCGCTTGCCGCTAGATGATCCCCAGGTGCTCGAGGAGGATCTTCGCTCCTATCAGGACGAGCACGACGCCGCCGGCGATGGCGGCGGGCTTCTCGAAGCGGCTGCCGAACTGGTTGCCGATGGCCACGCCCGCAAACGACAGCGCGAACGTGGTGACGCCGATGAGCGCCGCCGCGGCGACGATGTTCACGCCCAGAAACGCGAACGTGATCCCCACCGCCAGCGCGTCGATGCTCGTGGCGACGGCGAGCATGACGAGCTCGCGCAGGTCGAGCTTGGGATCGGCCGGACACCCCTGCGCCTCGTCGTCCTCATGGAACGCATCCCACAGCATCTTGCCGCCGATGAAGGCGAGCAGGGCGAAGGCGATCCAGTGGTCGACCGGCGTGATGAGCGCGGCGAACTGCGTGCCCAGAGCCCAGCCGACAATCGGCATGAGCCCCTGGAAGCCCCCGAAGAACAGCGCGATCACGAACGCGTGCCTCCAGTTGACGCGCTTCATGCACAGGCCCTTGCAGACCGACACCGCGAACGCGTCCATCGACAGCCCCACGGCGATCATGAGAAGCTCGACGAAGCCCATCTCTCCCCCTCCGAAACCCTTACGGAACCAAGACGTCGCCGGTGCGCTTGAAGAAGCCCTCCGACAGAAGGTCGTCCACGATCGAGGCGAACGTCGCCTCGTCGACGCCGTCGCGCCCGGACGCGCGCTCCGCCGCGTCGAGCTCAGCGTGAACCTCCTGCGCGCGCACGCCCGCATCGGCGTCAGCCGCGAGCACGCGCCGCACGATCCAGGAGCGCTTCTGCCGCCGCGACCCCTCGAACGCCGACTGGCGCGTGTAGTGCGCGCTCTTACGCGTGGGGTTCGCCCCCGTCGCCTTCAGGTGCGCGCCGTAGTCCAGAAGCGCATAGTACCAGCTGCGCGGGCTGAAGAGGGCGTCTGGGAAAGCGCCGTCGGGAAGCGAGCCGTCGGGCGCGGGCGGGCACGTCGCCTCCACGAGCGGGATGAGCGTGCGGTCGGGCACCTTCTCGTCATGCGGGAACAGGTCGTGCAGGAAGACCGCGCGCACGTTCGTCTCCAGGTACACGCCCGGCAGCTGCCAGGCGAACGCGCGCACGCCGGCCGCCGTGGCGGGGCCGATGCCCGGCAGCGCCACAAGCTCCTCGTAGGCGCGCGGCAGATGCCCGGCGTAGCGCGCCGCGCACGTCTCGGCTGCCTTCTTCAGCGCGAGCGCCCGGCGGTTGTACCCGAGGCCCTGCCACCGCTCGAGCACGTCGGAGGTGCTCGCCGCGGCCAGCGCGTCGATCGTGGGGAACGCGCCGAGAAAGCGGCGCCAGAACTTCTCCACGCGCGCCACCTGCGTCTGCTGCAGCATCACCTCGGACACGAGCACCGCGTACGCGTCGTCGAGGTGCCGCCACGGCAGCTCGCGGTAGTGCGCCTCGCCCATCGCGCGCACGCGCTCCACGAACTCGGCGCGCGGCAGGCCGCCCTCAGGCCACGCGACCTCACGCATGCGCGGGAGCCTCCGCCGCCTCGGATGCCCCAGACGGGCCCGCTTCACCCGCTTCGGCAGCGGTCCCTTCGCTTTCTTCGCCCGCCTCAGACGACGCCTCGGGCAAGTCCTCCCCTTCCGCGAGCCCTGCCGCCACGGCCTCGCCGAACAGGTCGGCCAGCGTGATGTCGCTGAAGTAGCCTTCGAGCAGGCGGTCGGCGCCGCACCACACGCGGTGGTAGGCACATGAGCTGCTGCGCGGGCAGTACGCGGGGTCCTCCGAGCACGGCGAGATGGCCACCGTGCCCTCGACGGCCCGCAGCACGTCGAGCACCGTGACCTCCTCGAGCGGGCGCGCCATCGACACGCCGCCGCGCGCGCCGCGCACCGTGCGCAAGAAGCCCGCCTTCACCAGGTCATGCTGGATGCTGCGCGCGAACGCGTAGGGGATGTCCTCCGACTCGGCGATCTCGGCGACCGAGATGCGCCCCTGGCCCGTGCACACGGCCCGCAGCATGCGGCATGCGTAGTCGCACCGACGCGTGATGTCCACCGCGCACCTCCCCTATTCGCCCCGAAGGAGGTCGTCGATGTGGGAGAGGTCGGCGCGGAAGTCGCGGATGACCGCCTCCTCGAGCTCGTGGTACTCGGTCGAGTCGAGCGGCTGGTAGGCCGCCAGCTTGTCGAAGAGGTTGTCACGCGTGACCGGCTGGTAGCGGCGCATCATGAGCCCCGTCTTGTAGGCGTCCTCGAGCGCCTCGCGCGCGGCCATGTACATGTCGAAGCGCGGCATGTTGGCCGACAGGCGCACCAGGTCGGCGCGGTTGACGCCGCGCATAGACGGGTGCTCGCGCGCGATGTCCATCCAGATGTCGATGCGCTCCTCGGGCGTGGGGTAGTCGATGTCCACGAGCGTCAGCGGCTCGAGCAGCTCGAGGAAGAAGCCGTCTATCTCGGAGCTTGTCGCCGACGTGGCCAGCACGTACACGTCCGGGTTGTCAACCGCCCAGCGGATGAGGCTCACGGCCTCGCGCGCGCCGCGCGTGAGCTGCGCCATGAGGAAGTTGCCCGACTCCTCGCTCATCTCGGCGATGGGCGAGCTCCACAGGTCGAGGTCCTCGAGCAGAAGGACGCCGCCGGACGTGAACGCGTCGCGCAGCGTGCTGATCTTCACCGCCTTGTTGGCCTGCACCGTCACGCACAGAACCGGCATGCCCTGCAGGCTCTCCTCCATGTGCATGCGCAGCGTGGGCAGCTCGAGCTCGCCGAGCGTGGCCTCCGCGAAGCGGTTGGCGTCCTCGCGCGCCGGGGAGCGGAACAGCATGGTGTCGAGCGCCGGCATGCGGTCGAGGCCGTGCCGCGCGTTCATGAGCCCCACGAACCTCTGGAACTCCGCGTCGTCCTGCAGGCCGATGCCGAAGTCGCGCATGACCTGGATGGTCGAGTCGTAGCCGGCGAGGTTGTCGTAGGAAAGCACGCGCTCCTCCGCGCCGAGCTTGGCGCTGAGCTCCTCGGCGGCCTTCGCCAGAAACTCGGCGGGCGACTCGGAAGGCTCGGAAGCGGAAGCGGCGGCCTCGGACGCCGCGAGCGCGCGGCCGGGCTCAGGGGCGGGAGCAGCCGCGGAGGCGCCGGGAGCAGCGGAGCCCTCGCCAGCCGCGGGCGCCGTGGGCACGCCAAGGGCAGCCTGCCCCTGCTCGCTTGCCGCGCCAGGCTCCTCGGCGGCCACCTGCTCGCCCGGCACGTCGAGCATGAGCCCGGACGCGGGGATCTTGTGGCTCAGGATGTGGTCGATCTTCACCACGTGCGCGTCAAGGCCCAGGAAGTCCTCGGTGATCATCTGCGCCATGTCCTCGAGCTCGGTGCGCGAGAGCCCGTACTCCTCGAGCTTGTCGAGCGCGAGGTTCTGCAGCTCGCTCGAGCACACGGCCACCTCGTCAGGCGTGAGGTAGGGCTCCATGCGCTCGAAGATGTACTCGGCGAGCGAGCGCTCCTTGTGCGAGCAGGCCAGCGCCCACGCCTTCTTCAGCCCGAACACCGCGTCCTCCGAGGGCGCGTCGCTCTCGTGCGCCGCCTCCTCGAACGCCGCCATGTACAGGTGCATGCCCAAGACCGCGTCCCCGTCGGAGACCGCCGTCATGGCGCGCTTGAGGTACTCGGCGGCCTGCCCGCGTGAGCCGTCGTCGCGACTTGAGGTGTTGGCTTCGAAGTTCTCCAACACGATCCCACCTTCCTTGCCTTGTGCGGGCGCCCAGAGCATGCGCCCACGTCATGTGTCATAGCGCATTTTAGCCGACAGCAAGTGGCCAATCAGCCCAAACATCCCCACCTGCGCCCAAGCGCGACGGAAACATCATATTTTGCGACCAAAAGGATATCATTTGAGGAAGGGGTGCGAAGCGAGCATCGCGCACGTCGATCCATCGAAGCCGATGGATCGAATCTCGCAGTTATCAGTGGAAGCAAGCAACCTGAACGAGCTCGGGGACCTCGGCATCCAGGAGGCCCCGAGCCCGCGCCATGCGTCAGAGCAGGCGCACGATCCCTGCCGTCACGACCCCGACGGCTGCGCCGACGCACCCGCCGAGCAGGAGCTTCCTCATGACGCTCACGCCCAGCCGCTCGGGGACGCGCTGCGCCTTGATCTCGTCGAGGGAGGCTCCGCTGCAGAACGCCTTGATCTCGCGGTAGGTTTGAACCTCGTACTTCTTCTTGTCGTGGTCTACGAGGAACGCGAAGTACAGCGACAGCGCGTACACGAGCGCGCCCGCCGCGAGGGCGAGCCAGTTCTCCTGTGCGAACGCCACGACCGCTATAGCGAGGGACGCCACGAGGAGCGTCCCGTACAGCGCCGCGTTCTTCTTGAACGCCCTCACGTCCTCCTCTGCGATTCTTGCGTCAATCATGGGCAGGTCTCCTTTCACGAGCGCGTCAATGGAGGTCCCGAAGAGCCCGGCGATGAGGCTCAGGCTCTGCACGTCCGGATAGGACTTGCCGTTCTCCCAGCTGGAGATCGTCTGGCGGCTCACGAACGCCTTCCCGGCGAGCTCTTCCTGCGACATCCCCGACTCCGTGCGCAGATTCCTGATGGTCTTGCCGACTTCCATGCGGCCCTCCTTCCATGCCTTGCGGATCCCACCCTACAGGGCTTTTCCGTCATTGTCCGCCAAATGGGCTTGCACGGGGCCGAGAGCGTTGTCAAAACCTCTTTACATCGCGCTTTCTTCCTCTTCCCATGCCATCTTCCGCTAAGTCGGACGGAGCATCATCAGGATGTCGACACCAGTTCGTTTCAAGGGAGCCGCCATGAAGCTGCTCGCAGCCAACGGAGGCCAGCGCCCGAGCTTCAGGATTGACGCCAGGCTATCGCCGCCGCCCCTTTAAGCCTTTTCGTCTCCCAGCCATGTCTCCAGGCACCTCATCAGGTGGTCGATCTCCAGCGGCTTGGTGAGGTGCTCGTTCATGCCGGCAGCCCTGCTGCGCTGAACATCCTCCGAAAAAGCGTCCGCGGTCAAGGCGATGATCGGAATCTCGGCAGCGTCCTTGCGGGGCAGCTTTCTGATGGCCTCGGTGGCCTCGTACCCGTTCATGATCGGCATCTGGATATCCATCAGGATCATGTCGTAGTAGCTCTCCCCCGATGCCTCGAACTTCTCCAGGGCCTCCTGTCCGTTTTCCGCGCACTCAACCGTCACGCCCGTCTCGCCGATGATGTCTTCCGCGATTTCCCGGCTCAGCACATTGTCCTCGACCAGGAGAATCCTCTTCCCCTCCAGCTTCATGTCCGAAAGCGAGGCCTCCTCCGGAAGCTCCTTGCCGCGATCGTCGTCCAGGATCTGGTTGAAGAGATATACCAGACGGGACTTGAACAGCGGTTTGGAGATGAACCCGTTGACGCCTGCGCGGCGCGCCTCTTCCTCTACGGCGCTCCAATCATAGGCCGAGAGGATGATGATGGGCACGTCATCGCCAACGTCTTCGCGAATCGCCCGCGCTGTCTCGATGCCGTCCATTCCCGGCATCTGCCAGTCCAGGATCACGGCAAAGTAATCCTCATCGCTTCGGTGGCGCTCACCCACCCGCTGCACGGCTTCCATTCCGCTCAGAACATACTCGCCCTTCATTCCGATGTTCTCGAGGATCAGGCAAGACGCCTCGACGGCGTTTTTGTCGTCATCCACCACCAGCACCGGCAGGTCCGCGAGCTTCTCCGTATCGGGCGCCTGCGCATCCATGTGCTTGAGGATCAGCGTCACGACGAATTCCGTACCCTTGCCCAGCTCGCTCTCCACCGTGATATCGCCGCTCATCCTGCGGGCGATGTTCCTCGCGATGGCCATTCCGAGCCCCGTGCCCTCGACCTTGCTTACCCGGGAATCCTCCGCACGGCTGAAGGGCTCGAACAGCCTCTCCAGAAACTCCTTGCTCATGCCGATTCCGTTGTCCCGGAAAACAAACTCGTAGCAGCCGTAGCCATAGGTTTTGAACGGCTTCTCGTTGATCTCCATTTCGATGTTTCCACCCGGGTTCGTGTACTTCACCGCGTTTCCCAATATGTTCATGAAAATCTGCTGCAGCCTCATGGCGTCGCCGATTACGCGCTCGTGCTCCACGTTCGCAATATGCACGTCAAAGTTGTGCTTTCTCTCCTGCATGGAGGGCCGAATCATGGTGACCAGGCTTCCGATCAGGTCGGAGAGGTTCACCTCCTCCTCCATCAGGTCGATTTTCCCGGATTCGATCTTGCTCATGTCAAGAACTTCGTTGATCAGCGAGAGAAGGTGCCGGCTGGAGATCGTGATCTTCTTCAGGCAGTCCTCGACGCGCTCCCTGTCCTCCAGGTGCTTTCCCGCGATGGCCGTCATTCCGACGATGGCGTTCATGGGCGTTCTGATGTCATGGCTCATTCTCGACATGAAGTCGCTCTTGGCCGCGTTGGCGTAGTTGGCGGCGTCGCAGGCTTCCCTCAGCGCCTGCTGCTCCCGCTCCTCCCGCAGCTTGCTCTCCGTCACATCCTGCGCCGCATACAGCGCCCGCTTCGGCCGGCCGTCGTCGGTGGTCTCAGCCAGTATGACGCTGGCGCGAATCCATGCCCTGCGGTTGTTCTGATCGGGCACCATGCGGTATTCGAAGGCAGCCACCGGCTGCTCCGCGCTCAGGGTGCTCAGCAGCCTGCGGTAGCTGACGTATTCCAGATACTCCTCCCTGTCGTCGGCGGAGATGAAGTTCTCGGCATAGAGGCGGATCGCCTGGGTGTAGTTCCTCTCTTCGCCCAGGACTTGGCTGACCGCTTCCTTCTGCCTGACGGGCCTGAGGGTCTCGTTCTCAAGGTCGATGTAATAGGTGGCGAAGAACATGCTGCTCAGGCTGCTGATGATGGAGGCCTTCTCGGCGGACTCCCGGTAGGCCTGCTCCTCCGCCAGCTTCTCCGCCGTAACGTCCCGTCCTAATACGTTGACCAGGGTCTTCTCCCCCTGCCGGATGTAGAGCACGTGCTCCTCGGTCCACAGCGGGGATTCCCCCCGGTGCCTGTACTGGCAGACATCCTCCCGAAAATCCTGCACCGTCTCAGCGTTCTTTCGAAGATTCTCAAGGAACAGCGTCTTTTCGAACGTCCCTCTGTCCGCCTCTACGACAGTTTCCTCAGAGGCCTTTCTGACATAGTAATCATAGTCGCCCTCTACGCGCCTGCTGGTAACGCCCTCCCGCAGATAGACCCTCTCGCAGATTCCGGTCTCCAGGTCGACGGTGCTCAATATGCTGTACCTGGATCGGATGATGGCCGCCATTCTCTGGTCGTTGCGCATCTGCTCCATGTCTCTCTTCGTCTGCTCGTCCACATCCTGAAAAGTCAGGATAGCGTAGCCGCCCTGTTTCTTGTTTTCCTTCAGGTAGGCTGATACCGAGACATACCGCCAGTCGCCATACAGGAACACCCGGCACAGAATGGTCCTCTTCTCTTCTCCGTTCTCCCACGCCGTTCTCATGGACTCCAGGGAGAGTTGGTCGTACACCCTCTCCCGGTCCTCGGGGGATATGTAGCCGGCGCCGATGCCCTGAAACGTGTCGTCCCAGAGGGAGTTCTCCGTGTCCACGTTCCGTCTGATCTTTTCCGTGGCCTGCACGATGTTCACGCGGCCCGTCTGCAGGTCTACGACGTAGATCGCAAAGTTCGTCTCTCCCAGCGTGTTGATGATCTCCTGGTTGCGGATGTTGACTTCTTCTCTTGCAAGCCCCTCCCTGAAGGCATCGTGGATGTCCTTCAGGCAGATCATGACCTTCTGGTTGTCGTCGGTATAGTCAAAATCCGGAACGACCTCCAGGTGGTGCCATCTGTAGGTGTCTCCGTGTTTGCGGCGATAGATGCAGCTCAGCTTCTTCACGCCCTCTTTCAATTCGGCTTTCGCATGGTCGAAGTGGACGAAGCTCTCGTATCGCTCGATATCCTCCTCATAGACATAGCCGCATTTGGAAACGCCCAGGAACCAGTCGGAGAGAGAGCCCATGTGTCCGCGCAGCTTCTGCATCTCCTCCTCGTCGGCCTTCACGATCATGTAGCTGTCCGTCGTCAGATTCCCCCGCAAAACCTTGTGGTAAATGTGATTGGCCACCTCCGCGTAGGGCGTGACGGCAATCACGAACGCCGGAACCTCTTCTTCCCAGAGAATGCGGGTGGCCGCAATCTCCACGACCTCGCCAAACGGATCACCATAATTCACCGAGCGGGCTTCGTTTTTGTCCCCGATATACAGCAGCGGGCAGTTGTCGCAGGCGCCCTCCCACAATTCATGGCAAATCATGCCCTTCTCGATATTCGGCGCAATCTCCCTGACCCGCTTGTTGAAGTATAGAATTTCGTGATTGTCCTCCCGGATGACATAAACCGCCGTCATCTGGAGCGAATCCAGGATCAGTTCATATTCCCTCGTTGCCATGTAGGTTCTCCCGCATTTTCCTTAGGTTTAGAGCGTTGGGCTTCTCAAGCGAAGCTTCCGATCATTGTATCAAACGCGTCTTTTTTTCGATTTCGAATTCCGCCACTGGGGCAGTGACGCGATTATCGACCCCCCCCCGACATGAGCCCGACGGCGAGCCCGACGGCGAACCCGAGCGCATCGCAGAAGCAGGCAAGGGAGGACCCGGCGTCCGACGCCTGTGCTAAACGTCTATGTTAGACCCCGACGAATTGCTCAAGGCTGTTGAGCTCATATGCATCGAGGTAGGAAAGCGGCATGCCGTCGTCGCTTTCCATCCAGAGCTTCTCCTGGTGGCTGTAATCGCTGAGCTCCTTCGCCGTGCCAAAGCCGTTCACGAACTCGGCGACCCTCTCAAGGATGCGAAGCTCCTGGCTCGTGAACAGGCTGGGATCGAACTCCTCCCCCGTCTTGAACACCGTCGCTTCATACGGGCCGCATGAAGCCGACCTTTCGAGAAGGTGCCCTTGCCTGACCAGCTGCCCGAAAACCACGTCATACTGATCCACGATCGGCCCATGCGTGGCATGCGCGTATACGAGTCCCGACATAGAGCAGGCCGTATCCGCAAAGCACGAGAAGTCCGCGTAGAACATGGCCTTGTTCAGCTTCGTGCGGCCGAGGTTTGCGCAATGCTGCGCCATGTAGACGGCCATTTGCACGACACGGCCCCAGTCGAGCTTCCTGAACCCGTTGCGCTCGGAAGGGGGCTCCTCCGACAGCAGCAAGCGGAAGTTGCCAACTGGATTTCCCGCAAAAGCATGGTCGCCAGCCTCATTGGCCAAGAGGGCGAGGGCCTTTTGACGGGCGGACTCGGCTTGGCTCGCCGGGATCTCGCCGTCATGCTCATCGAGCAGCGCGAGCATGCTCTCGGGTTGGCTCGCCCGCCTTATCGCCACGTCAATCTGCTTCGTCTGCAACGCGCCATGCTCGTATCGGCTCAAGGTCGCGCCGCCGAGGTTCAAGAGCGTGGCGAACGACTTCTGGGTCAAGCCGTATCGCGCGTAAGACTCCCTTATCTCGCAAGGAGACAGCAGATTCTCCTCTGCGCGGTAGGCGGCAAAAGCAGACTCCAGATTCGAGCGGGAGATCTCCTCATCGGCGATCGCCTCACCGCAATGCGGGCAAACCGCCCGAAGCTGGCGAGCGCGCACGTCGACTTTCCTCACGGTAAGGGGGACCACCGCTTCGGTCACTTCAGCTTCAATCCTGCTGTCGCACTTAGGGCAATACATAGACCTCACGCTACTCCTTATCACGTGAATAAGAGGATCGTAGAGCTTTAATCTATTGTTTCGCAATCAACTCTTCTTGTCGCTCCTCCTATAGTATTATTATCAAAAAATAATACTATAGGAGGAGCGATGGACAAGGCTGAGCTTATCTCCAAACTGAAGCGCATCGATGAAGACATCTTCTTTTCTGGGGTCCTTCAGGAGGGACAACGCGTCGGCGTCATCATAGTGGGAGCAGGCGCATTGCTGCTGAGCAACCTTTCGTCAAAAGGAGCGACGAAAGACGTCGACATCCTTCGGGCCGAGGAATCAGTGAAACCTTTCCTTCTTCGTGATGCCGATTTCAACAGTCAGTGCGCAGCTTACGAAGCATGCCTCCCCTACAACTTCGAGGACCGTATCGAACGCATTGACCTGGACACCTATGTGCTCGACATTTACGTTCCCTCGCTTGAAGACGTGGCAGTAATGAAGCTGTATCGATGGGAGGCTCCTGACATGGCCGATCTTACCGCACCTGAGTTTCTGAAAAAGCTGGACTGGGCGGTTCTCGACCACCTTGTGCATTCTCCCGAAGAGGCGGCGGCGAGCCGTTGCGCTTTGCCCGAACAAGATCGAGAGCTGAAGAACCTGCTTCACAACTATCACGCATACGAGGAAGGATGGCGACGGTAATGCTCACGTTTCGCGGATTCCTTCTGAAGTACTGCCAAGAGCTCGCAGGCGCGCAGACGTCAAGCCTGAAGAAGCTGTTCGCCATCGCGAAGCAGGGGCGGCCGCGCGTTTTCGAGCCGCTTCTCCTTTTGTCGCTCTGCGATCACAGGGAAGACTACCTAATGAAGCAGGCGGTCGGCTCCAGCGTGTTCGACGCGTATCGGCACATGACGACCCGCTTTCATCGGTCGGGCCTTGCGCTGGAGCGCTTTCTCGACACGCTGCCCGAGAGAAGCAGGTACAGGCGCCCCCTCATCGCGTGGCGCGCCGAAAAGGCACGGAAGCAAACCGATCGGCAGACGCTGCAGAGGGTCGCTACCTCCCTTGTGACGCTGCTCGAGCAGAAGGGCATAAGCCGCGCCGAGGCATGCAGGATCACGGGGCTGAACAAGGGGAACTTCTACGCGTTCCTGAAAGGGGACGTATCGAAGCTCAGCCGGAGCACTGCGATGAGGGCGTACCGGACGCTGCGCTCCCTCCCCTCTTCCCCGTCCTCTCAACAGGCGGATAGAGCAACGATGCCGTAACCGCAAGCGAAGCGGAATCCATGGCGCTCGCGTCAACTACTCCGAATCTTATTCCCAGTCGAGGATCTCGTAGCCTCGCTCTTGGGCGGTTCTCTTGAGGGGGCGGTCGGGGGTCACAGCGTGACCCTCCCGGGCGCTGGCGAGCAGAGCGCGGTCAGAGTGGTGGTCCCCGTAGGCCCAGCCGACCTCCCACCTCCCCGCGCCGAAGCGCTCGTCGGCGAACCGCGCGAGGGCGGCCACCTTCTCCTCCCCCTCCACGGGCAGCCCCTCCACCTGCGTGGTGTAGCAGCCGTACGCGTCGACCCTCATGCGCGTGGCGATCGCGTACTGGATGGGGTGCTCGAGCATGGCCGCCGCGATGATGGGCTCGAACGTCGCCGACACGCACACCACCACATGTCCCGCGTCGAGGTGCGCCCGCATGGCGCGCACCGCCTCCGCGCGCACGCGCGGCGACACCTTGCGGCGATAGAACGCGCGCAGGTACTCGTTCACCTGCGCCACGGGCTTGCCGTGAAACGCCGAGAACACCAGCCCGCGCACCCAGCTCTCGTTCTGGGGCAGGCGCGCCTTGTACGCGCCGCCCCACACGAGGATGCGCGCGATCACCGACGGGGCGAGCTTGCCCTCGCGCGCCAGGTGGCGCACGAGCATGACGGGCGAGTTGCCCGTGAGCGTCGTGCCGTCGAAGTCGAACACCGCGATGCGCACCTTGCCGTCCGCGCCTGCAGGGCCGGGGGTGGTCACGGCATCAGAAGCAGATGAGGGCGCAGGGGTGGCCGCGGCATCAGAAGCAGCTGCGTGACCGGGGGTGGCCGCGGCGAACGCCCCTGCATCCGCGGCGAACGCCCCCGCGCCCGCGGCGCCCTCCCCAGCTCCCGGCATCAGCCGCGCGGCGCCGAGCGCCCCGGGCGTCACGCGCACCACGCCCTCGGGGAGCTCCCGGGGATCCGAGGCGCCCTCGCAGGGAACCAGCACGTAGTCGTCTTCCATATGCGGCATGATCAAGGTTGCGTCTCTCTATGGCTCAGGGTCGACCTGCGGCTTCTCGCGCAGCGTGGCGCGCGCCCCCGCGCGTGCCACGCCCTGCGGCGCAACGTGACGCGCCGCGCCTTCAGTCGACCTCGTCGATGCAGTCTACGAACTGTGAATTATACAGCTCGGCATAGAAACCTCCAAGGGCCAAAAGCTCAGCGTGCGTGCCCTGCTCGACAATGTCTCCATGATCCATCACCAGGATGAGGTCGGCGCTCCTGATGGTGGAGAGCCGGTGCGCGATCACGAACGACGTGCGCCCCGCCATGAGGTTGTCCATCGCCTGCTGGATGCGCTCCTCGGTGCGCGTGTCGACCGAGCTGGTGGCCTCGTCCAAGATCAGCATGCGCCGATTCGCCAGAAGGGCGCGCGCGATGGTGAGCAGCTGCCGCTGGCCCTGGCTGACGTTGGAGGCGTCCTCGTTGATCACGAAGTCGTACCCGCCCGGCAGCGTGGTGATGAAGTGGTGCGCGCACGCGCCGCGCGCCGCCGCCTCGATCTCCTCGCGCGTGGCGTCGAGCTTGCCGTAGGCGATGTTCTCGGCGATCGTGCCGCTGAACAGCCACGTGTCCTGCAGCACCATGGCGAACATCCCGCGCACGTCGGCCCGCGCGAAGTCGCGCACGTCCACCCCGCCGATGCGGATGGCGCCGCCGTCAACCTCGTAGAAGCGCATGAGCAGCTTCACCATGGTGGTCTTGCCCGCGCCCGTCGGCCCCACGATGGCCACCGTCTGGCCCTCCTCCACGCGCGCGGAGAAGTCGTTGATGACCGGCTCGCCGGCGCGGTAGCCGAAGCTCACGTGGTCGAACTCCACGTCGCACGCCACGTCGTCGGTGCGCGCCGTCGCGCGCTCGGCGTCCTGCTCGGGCTCGTCGAGGAACTGGAAGATGCGCTCGGCGGCCGCGGCCATCTGCTGAAGCACGTTGGACACCTGCGCGAGCTGCGTGATGGGCTGCGTGAAGTTCTTCACGTACTGGATGAACGCCTGGATGTCACCGACGGTGATGGTGCCGCGCGCGGCCAGCAGGGCGCCGAAGATGGCCACGGCCACGTACCCCAGGTTGCCCACGAAGTTCATCACGGGCTGCATGAGGCCGGAGAGGAACTGCGACTTCCAGCCCGCCTCGTAGAGCCGCTCGTTGGTGGCGCGGTAGGCGCGCACGACCTCGTCCTCGCGGCGGAACGCCTTCACCACGGCATGCCCGGAGAAGGTCTCCTCCACCTGGCCGTTGATCTGGCCGAGCAGCGCCTGCTGCGCGAAGAAGTGCCTCTGCGAGCGCTTCACCACCACCATGACCAGCACGATGGACACCGGCACGACGAGCAGCGCCACGAGCGTCATGGCCCCGTTGATCGACAGCATCATGACGAGCACGCCCACGATGGTGGTCACCGACGTGATGAGCTGGGTGACGCCCTGGTTCAGGCTCTGCCCGAGCGTGTCCACGTCGTTGGTGACGCGCGAGAGCACGTCTCCCGTCGAGTTCTTGTCGAAGTAGCTGAAGGGCATCTGGTCGATCTTGCGCGCGATGGCGCCGCGCAGGCGGTAGCACGTCTGCTGGGAGACGTACGCCATGACCCAGCCCTGCACCCACGAGCACGCCGCCGACAGCGCGTAGAGCCCCAGCGTGGTGAGCAGGATGCGCGCGACGAGCTCGTAGTCGATGCCGCCCGTGCCCGACACCTTCGCCACCAGGCCCTCGAAGAGCGCGGTGGTGGCCTCGGAGAGCACCTTGGGCCCCACGATGCTGAAGACGGTCGAGCCGACGGCGAACGCGAAGATCACCACGAGGTGCACCTTGAACTGCCCCATGAAGGCGAGCATCTTGCGCATGGTGCCCTTGAAGTCGCGGGGCTTCTCGCCGGGCATGCGCGCGCCGTGGCCGTGCGGGCGGCGCCGCGGGGCGCCCTTCTTGCCTGAGGAGGCGTAGGCCTGCTGCCTCACGGCCTCGGCCCGCGCGCGGCGCGCGGCGGCGCGCTCCTCGGGCGTCATCGCGTCGTGGGCCGCCGGCATGTCGGCGACGTCCTGCGCGCCGAGCGCCTGGGCGCCCATGACGGCGCGGGCGGCCTTCACGGCCTCGGGTTCTCTGACCTTGCCCCTCATGCAGCATCACCTCCCATCCCGAGCTCCTCCTCCGAGAGCTGCGACAGCGCGATGGCGCGGTACTCCTCGCAGTCCCGCATGAGCTCCTCGTGCGTCCCCTTGCCCACCACGCGGCCCTCGTCGAGCACCACGATGCAGTCGGCTCCCTGTATGGTGGATATGCGCTGCGCCACGATCACGCGCGTCACACCGCGGGCGCGGGCGTCGAGCGCGGCGCGCAGGTCGGCGTCGGTCTTGTAGTCGAGCGCCGAGAACGAGTCGTCGAACAAGAGCACCCGCGCGTCAGCCGCCAGCGCCCGCGCGATGCACAGGCGCTGCCGCTGGCCGCCCGAGACGTTGGTGCCGCCCTGCGATATGGGCGCGTCCAGGCCGCCGGCCTTCTCGGCCACGAAGCCGGCCGCCTGCGCCACCGCGAGGGCCTCGTCCACGCGGGACGCCGCCATGCCCTCGTCGGCGTAGGTCACGTTCGACTCCACCGTGCCCGTGAACAGGAACGCCTTCTGCGGCACGTACCCTATTTGCCCGCGCAGGTCGGACTGCGCCATTGCGCGCACGTCGACGCCGTCGACGCGCACGGCGCCCGCGCTCACGTCGTAGAAGCGCTCGATGAGCTTGCACACGGTGGACTTGCCCGACCCCGTCGATCCGATGACGGCGAGCGTGCTGCCCGGCTCGGCCGTGAAGCTCACGTGCTCGAGCACGTACTCGCTCGTGTCGTCGTAGCGGAAGGACACGTCGTCGAAGACGATCTGGGCGCCGCGCGGGCGCGAGGGGTTGGAAGCTGGCGACGCCGGGTCGCTTGCCCCCAGAGCGCCAGCCAGTTCTCCCGCCGATTCGCCGGCTGCCGCCGTCGGCGACGCCGGGTCGGTGACGGAGGGCGCCGTCGCAAGCACCTCGTTGATGCGGCCCGCCGCCACGTCAGCGCGCGGCAGCATGATCGAGATCATGCCGATCATGAGGAAGCTCATGATGATGACCATGGAGTAGGTGATGAACGCGATGAGGTCGCCCGTCTGGATGACGCCGGAGTCGACGTAGAGGCCGCCTATCCACACGATGCCGACCGAGGTGACGTTCATGATGAGCATGAGCGCCGGCATCATGAAGGTCATGGCGCGGTTGGTGAACAGCTGGGTCTTCATGAGGTGGGTGGAGGCCGCGTCGAAGCGCTCCTCCTCGAAGTCCTCGCGGTCGAACGCGCGCACCACGGGCAGGCCCGTGAGCATCTCGCGCGCCACCAGGTTCACGCGGTCGATGAGGGACTGCATGATGCGGAACTTCGGCATGACCACCTTGAACAGCACCGCGATCACCGCGAACACCGCGACGATGGCCACCACGATGACCCAGCCCATGGAGGCGTTGGTGGACATGACCATGACGATGCCGCCCGCGGCGAGGATGGGCGAGTAGAGCACCATGCGCATGAGCATGATCGACACCATCTGGATGAGCTGGATGTCGTTGGTGCCGCGCGTGATGAGCGAGGCGGCCGAGAACCGGCCGATGTCGCCCTCGGAGAACTCCATGACGCGCGTGAACAGGCGCTCGCGCAGGTCGCGCCCGATGGCCGCGCCCGTGCGCGACGCCACGAGGCCCACCAGCACGGCGAGCGCGGCGCCTGCCGCTGCCAGCCCCAGCATGGCCGCCCCCGTGCGCAGGAGGTAGCTCATCTGCATGCCGGACAAGTCGTAGCCGAGCGCTTCGTACTCGGCGCGCGCCGCGGCGATGCCCTGCTGCTCGATGATCGTCTCCTCGACGTCAGCCATCGCCGCGCGCGCCGCCTCGACGGCGGAGAGGACCTCGGACTTCGGCAGCTGCCCCGCCTGGTAGGCGGCGAGCAGCTGGTCGAGGTCAACCTCACCTGAGAGCCCCTGCACGCCGTGCGCGGCGATGAGCGGCAGCGTGAGCAGGGAGTCAAGCTCCTTGATGCGCTCCCGCCCCGCATCGTTCATGCGCCACGCGCCCTCGGCGGCGTCGTACGAGCTGCGCAGCAGCTCCTCGTCGCCCTCAGGCGACATCATGCAGGCGAGCTCGAAGGTGCGCTCGGTCAGCTCGTCGGCGGCGACGTGCTCCACGCCCTGCTGCTGGATGCCCACGTCCACGATGTCGGAGGTCAGCCGCGGCAGCGACAGGTCGGCGGCGGCCTGGCCGATGAGCAGCACGGTCACCACGAGCAGGGCCAGCTTGTGCTCGAGGAGGTAGCGGGCTATGCGCACGGGACCTCACCGCCCCCACGGGACGCAGGGGCGTCATCCGCGACGGCGGCGGCGTCTTCGCGCGCGTCCGCATGCGCGCCCGCGCCCACGCCTTCCGGCTGCGAGGGGTTGCCTGCGCCCACGTCAGCGACCGCTGCAGCGCCCGCGCCCGCGCCTTCAGGCTGCGAGGGGTTGCCTGCGCCCGCGTCCACGCCAGCGACCGTCGCAGCGCCTGCGGCGACGCCGTCGTGCAGCTGGGCCTGGAACTCCACGATGAGGCGCATCGTCCGCAGCAGGGCGCGGAAGTTCTCCTCGCCCACGTAGTCGATGAGCGCGCGAGCCTGCGACGTGGCCACGGCGTCCACCTCGCGCGCCAGGCGCAGGCCCGCGGGCGTCAGGTTGATGTCCACCGCGCGGAAGTCGTCGCCACCGCGCTCGCGCTCCACGAGGCCCTTCCCCTCGAGGCTCTTGAGCACCTGGGAGAAGGCCGACGGCGTCACGTGCAGGAGCGCCGCCACGCAGCTGGGTCGCACCGGCTTCTCGCTCGACCTCCTCTTCGCCGCCATGACCATGCGCACGGCGCGCGCCTCGGTCGGCGTGACGCCGTCGACGGACACGACGGGCATGAGGCGGTTCTTGCGGAGGAGACGCGCGAGATCGAAGAACTCGTCGCGGAGCGCGTCGAAGACCTGCGCGCCCTCGGGGTTGCCGACAGTCGCGGAAGCCAGGGCCCCCGACGCTCCAGGCGCGCCCTCGCCCACGCAGCCGCATGCACCCGCAGAGGTTTGCTCGTTCATCGCTGCCCTTTCTGTTTAGGTTCGAATTTGTTTAGAACCTAAAGTAATGAAAGCACCGCGACTTTGCAACCCCTCGGGCAAAGCTCCCCACAAAGCCTGCGAAGGGCACACATCTCGCCGCGAGAGCGCGAGCATACGCCCCCGGGGCCCGCACGCGCGAGCGCACACCCCAAAGGCCCGCGCGCGCAAGCGCACGCCCCCGAACCGCCTTAACACACGTGAGCGCACGCAGGCCCTCTTCGCCACCTTCGCCTGCCGCTTCGGCGCGCCCTACCCCTGGAAGAGCGCCCAGAGGCGGTCGAGGAGGGTGGGCTCGGGGGCCTCCTCGACCACCGGCTCCTCGGCGGGCTTCTCGATGGCGGCGGTGGCGAGCACGAACTGCACCTCGGACGTGTGCTCGTTTCGGTCGGAGGTGAACGAGGTCGGCTCGAACGGGGGGAACTCGTAGTCGGCCATCATGCGCTCGATCTCGGCGCGCATGACGTCGGGCAGCCCCGCCGTCACGCTGTCGAGCGCGCCTATGCCGCCCGCGAGCGCGTCAGCCCCGCTCGCCAGCTGCTTCGCGCCCCCGGCGTAGGCGTCGAGGTAGCCCGAGAGCTCCGGGTAGCTCTTCGAGAACGCGCGGATCTGCGCGATGACCGCCTTCACCTTCGCGACGTTCTCCTCGCTGAACGCGCTCGCGACGGCGTCGATCTGCGCGGCGAGCTCCCTCAGGCGCGCGGCGAGCTCGTCATAGCCGCCCAAGAGCTCCTCGAGCGAGCCTTGGACGTCCTCCCACTCGCGCACCGCCTTCTGCGCGGCCTCGTACGCCTGCTTGAGCTTCTCGAGGGCCGCCGCATCGGCCTCGGTCCCGCCCGCGCGCACGGCCGCGTCGAGGCCCTTCAGCTCACCGGGCGTGACGCTGCTCGCCGAGAGCTTGTCCATCGAGGTCCCGAGCTCCCCAAGCGAGACGTCCCCCGACTTCACCAGCTCCTCTATCTTCTCGGCGAGCTCGGTGAGCTTCTTGCTGAGCTCGGCGAGCTTCTCGGAGTCCAAGCTCTCGATCAGGCCGGACTCCTCGATGCGCGCAAGCGTCTCGTCGATCTGCGCCGAGACGCCCCCCAGCTCCTCCAAATACCCGTTGAGCGTGCCCACGAGCGTCTCGGTGCCGCCGGCGAACGCCCCCACCCCGCCCGCGAGCTCGGAGGTGCCGGCGGAGAGCTGGCTGATGGCGCTCGTGAGCTGCGACATCTCGTCGACCATGCCGCTCGCGTCGGGCATCTCGATCACCGAGGTGTACGGCAGGGCCGCGATCTGCACGCCCGGCATCGTGAAGTCGCTCACCTGCGCGGTGAGCGTGAAGTCGCCGTCATGCCCGGGCAGCACCGTGAACGCGGCCGTGCGGTCGGCTCCCGACAGGGCGAGCGTGGCGCCCTCGGCGGCCACGTCGTGCGCCACTTCCCCGCCCAGCGTGAACGTGATCTGCATCATGTAGCTCTCGTAGAAGCCCTCGGGCACGTCGGCGGCGTCGTTGCGCTCCGTGGTCAGGCGCACCTCGAGCTTGCCGCTCGCGCCGGCGAGGTCGGCCGGGTCAACTGTGCGCCCGTCGAGCGCGTAGGAGAGCGCCACGTTCCACGGCAGCTCCACCTCGCCGAGGTTCCCCTGGTAGAAGAACGACCCCGCCGGCGCGTCGAAGGCCACGGCCTCCCCGTCGTGCTCGAGCTGGTCCTGGCTGCTCAAGTTCGTCACCGCGTCGTACGCGCCGAAGTCCACGATGCGCCCCGGCTCGCTCACCTCGAAGCGGTTCACCACGTAAGCCGCCTCGGGGGCGCCCTCAGCCGAGAGCGACGCGTAGACGACCTCGGACTTCTCGAAGGCAGCCGTCGTCTCCTGCGCAGAGGGGCCCGCGCCCGCGGCGCCGCCCGCGGAGGCGGTCGCCGGCGCCGCGGCGGCCTACGGCG